>JAPOQG010000216.1 GCA_026710865.1 Acidimicrobiaceae bacterium | reverse complement strand
TCCGGAACCACAGCAGCACATGCGTGTCCAAGAGCATCAATCGAAATCCCACCCCTCGCCGGTCACGGCGTCCCACTCGACGTCGATGGGCTCGATGATGTCACCGAGGATCTCGATCCTTCCCCTGTCGATGCCGAAGACAGTCTTCGGCCTCTCGATGTGAGGCACCAGGCGCGACACCGGCCGACCGTTCTTGGTGATGACTATCTCCTTGCCGGTCTCGGCCACCTCATCCATGAGCTTGAGACACCTGGCCTTGAACTCTGACGCCTTGATGGTCATGGCGCCGTCTGGTGCCTCGCGGTTCGCGTCGTCCATCACTTCCCTCCCCATCGGATCAGTCGATCTGAATCCGGCAGTCATGTGACCATAGGCATGACCATAGTAACGACAGGGCGAACCGGTTGGGCGACCCCGATCAGTTCAACTCCATCCAACCGCGCAGGCTGGGCTCGGGGGCGTCGATGGGGGCGTTGACTCGCTTGAGGTAGCTGTCGCGGATGTGGAGGTGAACCTTGTCGCGCACATCCTTGAGTGCGGCGCGCTCGGTTATGCAGCGGCGGGGGGTGTTGGGCTTGGAGCGGATGCTCTCGATGATCTCACCGGGTGACTCGACGATCGTGTCGGCCTCGGTGTCGTAGAGGTACCAGCGAGTGGGCCCGGCCTCCAACGTGAACGCGCCCCCGTCGGTGTCGAGCGCGGGCAGCGAGTAGCAGAAGAACACGCCACGCGCGCCCTTGCTGAGCTTGCGGCGGCCCGAGAACACCGAACCGGGCAGCCCGTCGAGGTGATCGGCCAGCTCCGGGTGCCGCTTTAGAAGAGCCTGGTACTCCAGGTGCATCTCCTCGACCGCGGTGCGGGTGCCCTCATAGGTGGCGTTGAACTCGCGCAACGGGTCGTAGGCGTCGTCGGGGCGCAGCAGCTTGCGGCCCTCGATGCCGAGCGTGCTCGAGATCATCAGCACCTTGCCGGTGACCCGCTGGTACAGCTTCAGGATCCTCTCCAACTCTTCGGGGGGAAGGAAGTTCCAGAACCGCACCGTGCCCCGCTCCGTGGCCGCCCCGGGGTGGTCGGCCCTGAGGCGCTCCTCGGTCTCGGGGCTCATGCGGCGGTCCACGCGGCCTATGCGCTGCATGAGCCGCACCGGGTTCCAGTGCAGGTCGTAGTTGATCAGCCGGGTGGCGTCCTGGAGGTTCAGGCCCTCCGACAGCACGTCGGTGGATACCAGCACCCGGATCTCGCTGTGGCCCTCGCCGGCCAATTCAGCGCTGCTCGATCCGTTGTAGTAGGGAGAGAACCGGCGGATCACCTCTGCCCGGTCGAGCTTGGAGCCGCTGTCGATGCGGGCCAGGCCGTCGATCCCAGCGGACCGCAGCTGCGCCTCCACGTAGCGGGCGGTGTCGGCGAACTCGGTGAACACCAGCACCTTGCGGCCCGCGAGGTCCTTGGTGCGGAGAAGCCGGGCGAGCCTGCGCACCTTGTCGTCCTGGTCCGGAGTGAGGCGACTGGTCGCGTCGAGAAAGCGGACGATCTCGTCGAGGTCCTCGAAGGTCTTGTCGACGATGGCCGCCACGTCGTACTCGTCGCGGGACAGCTCCTCGACGGCCTCCAGCAGCTCGGGCGGGATCACGTCCTCATCCGCTTCGTCGTCGGCCTCGCCGTCGAGGTTCAGCCCGAGCTGGACCTCGGGCCGGTAGCCGACCACCTCCGCATGCCGGCGCAGCCAGCCGTCGAGCCGCTCCCGCTCCGCACCCGGCCCGCAGTGGACCTCGACGAAGGCCAGCAGCTTGCGCATCAGCCGGTCCAGCGACTTCTCGAACGCGTACACCGAACTCTCGAACCGCTTGAGGAACATGGTGCGGATCAGCCCCACCACCTGGCGCTGGCGACCCTCCTCGAAGGGATTGATGTCCTCGGGACCGATGTAGTGGGCCAGCGGGTAGTAGATCGCCAGCGAGAACAGCGGATGCTGGCGACGGCAGGCCTTCTCGAACATGTCGAGCACGTCCTGGTACGACGACCGGATCGAGTACTCGGCCACTCGAGGCGGCTTGCGCTCGGGAAACGCGGCCGACTCGCCCCGCTCCTGGATCTGGCTGGCCTTGGCGTAGGACCGGCTGCGCTGCACGACCAGCGCTCCGAACACCACATCGGCGGCTAGCGCCTTGCGGGCCTGCGGCGTCATCCCCTCCACCAGAGCCATCGGAGCCCCGCCCGGAGCGGCGGCACGCGCCGCGAGCGGCCCGCCTCCTGCGCCACCGAGCCGGGGCGTGCCGTCGGAAGGCGGCCCGCTGCCTTCGGCGCCCGGTGCCGCTGCCTGCCCATTGCCGCCCCCCACGCTCAGAGCGGCCTGCAGGTCGCGTTCCATCACGTTGAAGTGGCCCGACAGGTGGTTCACGCCAAGGCTGCGGCCGAAGAAGGCCTCGTCGCCGCGGGTGAACAGCTCGGCCATGTGGCGGAAGTCCGCGAGACGGTTGTTGACCGGCGTTGCGGTGAGCAGGAACACCAGCTTGGATCGCGTCGAGCCGTCGAGCATGTCGTAGAGGCGCCAGTAGCGGGACCGCCCGTCCTGCCCGTCTCCGTTGCTGCCGGCCTCGCCGTCGTCGCCTCGGCTGCCACGGTTGCGGAAGTGGTGGGCCTCATCGATGATCACCGCGTCGGCCAGGTCGGTCATGCGCTGGAAGCGCTCGGGGAACTCGTTGCCCCGGCCGAGGTCGGTGTGGCTGAACACGCTGAGGCTGGAGAAGTCCGCACCCCCTCCGACACCACCGATATGGGGAAGCCACCGCCGCAGGTGCGGCTCCCACACGCCCTCACGGGCCGCCTTGGGAGCGAACAGCACCACCCGCTTGTTCTCGTGCAGCACCAGCCGCTCGATCAGCATCAGCCCCACGAACGTCTTGCCCAGACCGACGCCGTCGCACAGGAACGCCCCGCCGTGCTGGCGGGCGATCTTCATCAGCGACCAGTACGCCTCCTGCTGGTAGCGGTCGAGCTGGCCGAACATGCGCGACTGCGACTCGTCCCACTCCCCCGCCGTGAGCTCCCGGCCCCGGAAGAACTCGTGCAGCGCCCGGGCGTACACATCGAACGGCGTGAACTCCGCAGTGTGGCGAGTGATCGTCTTGAGCACATCGGCGGTCACGTCCTCCGCGGCCGCCCAATGGGTCTCGAACCAGTCCTGTAGCTGAGCAACGTCTCGGCCGCCCTGCACCTGGATGTTCAACTCCACGTTGCGGGTCAAGCCAGGTTTGGTGAAGTTGCTCGACCCCACCAGCGCCTGAGCACCGACCACATCGAACTTGGCGTGGGTGATGTACGCCTTGGCATGGAACTTGTCGCGCCGGTACACCCGACACTCGATCCGACCATCGGCGATGGCCTCCACCACGGCCTCCACACCCTCCAGGAACGGGTTGGGCCCCTTCTCGTGCTCCAAGCTGTCATCGAGCCGGCCCACACGCTGGCGCAGCGCCTCCTTGAACACATTGTGCGTGCGCAGCGACACCTCGTCGCCCATCAGCAGGCGGATCCCCTCAAGCTGCTGCCACTTGCCGTCGAGGGCCAGCAGCGCCCCGATCTCGAAGAACCCTGTGGCGATGTCGATTGATCGGGCCAGGTCGCTCCACTGGCGCAGGTACTCAAGACCCGTCCATCCCGACACGCTGTTGTCGACGATGAACAGGTCCCCGCCGCCCGCTTCGCTCACATATCAGACCGTACCCCGCAGCTAGGACATAGCCGCGGGTGGGGAGATCGCTGGCAGGTCAGTCTCTTGCTGCGGGCGTTGCCTCCTGGACACGGGGATCCGTGGACTCGGGGGAAGTGTGGGCTGCGCCGGAGACAAGTGACGCGCCTGCTGCGAGGGTCGCGGCAGCGCGCGGCATCCCTAATCCCAAGTAGCTGCCTGGCGCCCACGCGTGCGCCCCGGCGGCCCGACAGTCCCGGCAGCCGGCGGCATCCCTAATCCCAAGTAGCCCTGATGCGGGCCAGGCGCTCGCCGGTCTCGCTGAGCTTCTTCAGGATCGTGCGCTGCTGGTACCAGAGCACGGGCAGCGTCGCCATGAACGGCGTCGCGAGCGCCGCGAGCATGGCGACATCCACAGTAGACCTACTCCCCACTCACGGGCTCGGAGTCCCGCCCAGCGGTCTTGGGCATTCCGATTCCGAGGAAGCCCTCGATGCGGGACAGCCGCTCCTTCACCTCGCCCAGACCGACTCGATGCTCACGGTCAGACGCGTCCAGCCTGTCGCGCAGCTTGTCGGTGGATCGCTGCTGGTGCCAGATGATGGCCAGCACTGCCAGCGCCACAGTCACGATCTGCGTCATCGTGTTCAGGTCCATGACTGCGCCTTAGTCCGGCTCGGGACGGTCTGGTTTCCAGGCCGCGCCCGGAGCCTCGGGCCCTTGGCTACCTGGCATGCCGATCCCGAGGAAGCCCTCGATCCGGGCCAGCCGCTCCTTCACCTCTGTCAGGCTCGCGCCATGCGCGCGGACGGCCGCTCGGTGCTCTCGGTCGGACGCATTGAAGTCGTCGCGCAGCTTGTCGACGGTGCGCTGCTGGTGCCAGATGATGGCCAGCACGGCCAGTACCACCGTCAGGATTTGGGTGACCGTGTTCGCATCCACGCT
>JAPOQG010000108.1 GCA_026710865.1 Acidimicrobiaceae bacterium | reverse complement strand
GCGGAAGCGGGGAACCGAGTCGCCCTTCTCGATGGACGCCAACATGCTGCACATCTCATACGAGGGCGGTCCGCTGGAGGATCCCTGGTATGAGCCTCCCGCGGAGATGTGGCTGTGGTCGGTGAGCCCCCAGCTCGCCCCTGACGAGGCGACCTACGTGGACCTGACCTTCGCGGGCGGCGACATCGTGGCCGTCGACGGCCGGGCCATGACGCCCGGCCAGGTGCTGGCCACCCTCAACTCGCTGGGCGCGGCCAACGGCGTCGGGCGGATCGACATCGTGGAGAACCGCTACGTCGGCATGAAGAGCCGGGGCGCGTACGAGACGCCGGGCGGGACCATCATGCTGCGGGCCCACCGGGCCATCGAGTCGATCACCCTCGACCGGGAGATGGCCCACCTCAAGGACGAACTCATGCCCCGGTACGCCGAGCTGATCTACAACGGCTACTGGTGGAGCCCGGAGCGCAGGATGCTGCAGACGGCCATCGACTACAGCCAGGCCAGCGTGAACGGCGAGGTCCGGGTGCGGCTCTACAAGGGCAACGTCGACATCGCCGGGCGGCGTTCCGATCAATCGCTGTTCGACTACCGGACGGTCACCTTCGAGGAGGACGAGGGCGCCTACGACCAGTCGGACGCCACCGGGTTCATTGCGCTGCACGCCCTGAGGCTGCGCAACCTGGCCCGCAAGCAGGCCGGGAGAGGGGGTTAGCCGTGGCCGCGGACGACACTCCAGGAGCGGACGCGCAGCCGGATGCCGGCAGGCAGGCGGGGCCGAGGCCTGCGGGCGAGGACCGTCCGGGTAAGGACGCCGCCGCCACACTGTGGCAGGGACGGTTCGAGGGCGGCGCGGCCGACGCGCTGCGACGGCTCAACGACAGCCTGTCCTTCGACCGGCGGATGTTCCGGCAGGACGTCGCGGGATCGCGCGCCCACGCGGGCATGCTCGCCGCGGTCGGCCTCATTTCGACCGAGGAGCGCGACGAGTTGCTGGCCGCGCTCGACGAGGTGGAGGCCGAGATGGCCGAGGGCCGGTTCGTGGCCGCGCCCGGCGACGAGGACGTCCACACCGCGGTGGAGCGGCGGGTCACCGAGTTGACCCCGGCCGGGGCCAAGCTGCACACCGGCCGCAGCCGCAACGACCAGGTGGCCGCCGATCTCCGGCTGTGGACCTGCGCCGCCCTGGACGGCGTCGCCCGGGGCGTGCTCGGGCTGCAGGCCACGCTGCTGTCCCGGTCGGAGGAGGCGGGCGGGGCGCTGCTGCCGGGATACACCCATCTCCAGCAGGCTCAACCGGTGCTGCTGGCCCACCACCTGCTGGCCCACGGCTGGGCCCTGGCCCGCGATGTGGACCGGCTGGCCGAGGCTCGTCGCCGGGCCGATGTGTCACCGCTGGGCGCGGGTGCGCTGGCCGGGTCGTCGCTGCCGCTCGACCCCGAGCGGACCGCGGCCGCGGCCGGCTTCGCCGCGGTCTTCGACAACAGCATCGATGCCGTGGCCGACCGGGACTTTGTGGCCGACGCCCTCTACGTGCTGGCCGTGCTGGGCGTGCATCTGAGCCGGATCGGCGAGGAACTGGTGCTGTGGTCGTCGTCGGAGTTCGGCTTCGTGGAGCTCGACGACGCCTACGCCACCGGCTCGTCGATGATGCCCCAGAAGAAGAACCCCGACGTGGCCGAGCTGGCCCGGGCCAAGGCCGGTCGCCTCATCGGGCACCTGGCCGGCCTGCTGGCCACCCTCAAGGGCCTGCCCCTGGCCTACGCCAAGGACCTCCAGGAGGACAAGGAGCCCCTGTTCGACGCAGTCGACACGGTCCGGCTCACGCTGGCCGCCCTCGACGGCCTGCTGGCCACGGCCCGCTTCGACACCGACCGGATGGCCGATGCCGCCTCGTCGCCCTACGCGGCGGCCACCGACCTGGCCGAGTGGCTGGTGGCCCGGGGGACGCCGTTCCGGGCGGCCCACGCCGCGGTGGGGGACCTGGTGCGGCGCTCGCTGGCGGGGGAGGGGTCGCTGGCCGAGCTGGTCGCCGCTGACGGCCGGTTCGGCCCGGAAGCCGTCGCCCTGCTCGAGCCGGGCGCCTCAGCGGCCCGCCGCACGACGCACGGCGCGGGCGGCCCGGGGCCGGTGGCCGCCCAGATGGAGAGATTCCGGCAGCGCATCGAAGCCGACACGGCCCGCCTGGGGTGAGCCGTCAATCTCTGGACCGGGACTTCTACGCACGAGGTGCGCTCGAAGTCGCGCCTGAGCTGCTCGACAAGGTGCTCGTTGCTCCGGACGGCCGCGCCGGCCGCATCGTCGAGGTCGAGGCCTACCGGGGCGCTGACGACCCCGGCAGCCACGGCTTCCGCGGCATGACCAGGCGCAACAGCACCATGTTCGGCCCGCCGGGCCGTCTCTACGTGTACTTCACCTACGGCATGCACTGGTGCGCCAACGTCGTGGCCGAGACCGACGGCGTGGCCGCCGCGGTCCTGCTGCGCGCCCTCACGCCGCTGGAGGGCGTCGGCGCCATGTACACGGCCCGGGGCCCGGCCGCCCGCCGCGACCGCGATCTGTGCAGCGGCCCGGCCAAGCTCACCCAGGCCCTCGGCATCGACGGGGCCTTCGATGGCGCCGACCTGGTCACCAAGGACCGAGGTGTGACCATAGTCGACGACGGCTGCCCGCCCCCGGAGGATCCCGCCGTCACCACCAGGATCGGCCTCACCAACGGCGCCGACCTCCCCTGGCGCTTCCACGTCGAGGGCACCCCCGACATCTCCCGCCGGTCACCCTGAGAACGTGCGCGGATAGGT
>JAPOQG010000304.1 GCA_026710865.1 Acidimicrobiaceae bacterium | reverse complement strand
TCCTACGTGTACCGCAACCCGGAGAGCGGCGGCATACGCTCCGGCGACTTCGAGCTGAAAAACGTGTGGGTGGAGCGGCGCGACGGGCTGCTGTTCGCTTCGGGCTGGTACATAGACGCCGACGCGTTCACGAGGATGCTGGTGTCCATCGCGGTGGACAAGTACCGCGAGCTGGGGCTGGCGGGGACCATGGCCTACTTCGCCAGCCCGGGAAGCGCGCTGGCGGGGCTGGAAGCGGCCGTCGCCTACTACAACGACGCCGAGAGCGTCGGCGGCCAGTGGTTCGCGTTCATAGGCGACCCCGAGGGGAAGATCGCGGGCCACTCCGACCCCTCGATGATCGGACGGGACGTCCAGGAGCTGTTCGGCGCGGAGACGCCCGCCGCCACCGCCGACGGCGGTTGGGTGGAGTCCGAGTCGCTGCGGGTGTGGGTGGCCGGGTATGACGGCTACCTGTTCGGCTCCGGCTGGCGCCAGGACGGGTAGAGGCGCGAAGAGGACGCAGGCCATACCGGACGCTCGGATCTGAGATGCGCGGCCCACGCTCACGCCCATGCTCTCGCCCTCGCCCTCGCCTGGTCCTTCTGTCGGCGGCGGTGGTCGCGTCCCTGGTCGTCGGGGTGCCGGCGCCTGCGGGCGTGCGGGCCCAGCCGCCGCCCAACCGGGAGCCCAGCTTCGCGTCGAGCCAGGCGGTGCGCGACATCGACGAGAACCGCCCCGCCCGGTCCAGCATCGGCCCGCCGGTGGTCGCCGAGGACCCCGACGACGATCCGCTGACCTACACCTTCACCGGCCTCGACACTCCCTTGTTCGAGATCGGGGCCTCCTCGGGCCGGATCACGACCAAGGCATCCTTCGACTACGAGACCCGGTCCGAGTACTGGCTGTGGGTCTCGGTCAGCGACGGGAAGGACGAGCAGGGCACGCCCGACGCCGCGGTCGACGACACCGTGCGGGTGAGGGTCCGGGTCAACGACCTCGACGAGCCGGGATCGGTGGCCATCTCGCCGGCCCGGCCGAGGGTCGGCGCCGTCAGCCGGGCCAGGCTCTCCGACCCCGACGGCGTGGTGCGAGCATCCTGGACCTGGTACTCGTCAACCGACCGGGTCAACTGGGAGGTCGTCAGCAGCGACCCGACCAGGTACTACTACGAGCCCACGGCCGCCGACCGGGGGAGGTTCCTTCGAGCGGCGGTCAGCTACCACGACGGCGCCGGCGGGCCCAGGGACGCCGAGGTCGTCTCCGCCAGCACCGTCGCCGAGGCCGAGAAGGCTCCGCGCCTGTCGGTCACCGAGCTGGTGACCGGCCTGAGCATCCCCTGGGACATCGCGTTCACGCCCGACGCGACGATGCTGTTCACCCAGCGGGACGGCACACTGAGCGCCCGTCTCGCCGACGGCACCGTCCAGACCGTCAGCGCCGACCTGAGCGACCTCTACGCCGAGAGCGAGGCCGGGCTGATGGCGATCGCGGTCGATCCGGCCTTCTCCACGAATCGGCGCGTCTACACCTGCGCGACCCATGTCGAGGAGCCGACCCCGGACCAGTCCGAGCCGGATCCCGAGACCCGGGTGACCGCTTGGACCATCGACAGCGGCTACACCGTCGCGACCCAGGCCGGCGGTCCCCTGGTGGACGGCATTCTCGCCAACAGCCACCACACCGGCTGCCGGCTGCGGTTCGGGCCGCAGGGCCACCTGTGGATCACCATCGGCGACGCCCTCGAACCCGCCAGTCCCCAGAGCCTCGCCGCGCTGGAGGGCAAGGTGCTGCGAGTCGACAAGATGACCGGGGCGGGAGCGCCGGGCAACCCGTTCAGCACCGCGCCGCGGGTGTACTCCCTCGGGCACCGGAACCCCCAGGGGCTGGACCGGCGGCCCGGAACGAACCAGATGTGGGCGGTGGAGCACGGCCCCCACATCGACGACGAGATCAACCTGCTGGTGCGCGGGGGCAACTACGGCTGGGATCCGGTGCGGCGCCCCCACGACCACCCGGTGCCACTGGACGAGTACGACACGTCGGTCCCGATGACCGACGCCGGCAGGATCCCCGGCGCGGTCGAGGCCAAGTGGTCCTCGGGCCATTCCTCGCTGGCCACCTCCGGCGGCGTGTTCCTCACCGGCGGCCACTGGGGCGTATGGCAGGGACGGCTCGCGGTGGCCTCCCTGAAGGACAGGACGCTGCGGATCTTCGATTTCAGCAGCAGCGGCAGGCTGCTGAGCGAGACCAGCGTCTGGAGTCTCGACGGCACCCACGGGCGGCTGAGGACCCCGATGATGGGTCCCGACGACGCCCTGTACCTGACCACGTCCGAGGGCGGGGGCCGTGACAAGATACTGCGGATCGTTCCCACGTCGAACGACGCTCCCGAGTTCCCCGCCGACGAGACCGGGACCCGCAGCGTGGACGAGGGCCTTCCGGCCGGGTTCGAGTTCGGCGCACCGGTAAGGGCCGACGACCCCGACGGCGACCCCGTGGAGTACGCCCTGCGGGGAGGCGACCACGCCCGGTTCGCCATCGACGCCTCGGAGGGACATCTCCGCACGAGGGAGGAGCTCGACCACGAGCGCAGGGCGAGCTACACGTTCACGGTGACGGCCGAGGACCCCTCCGGAGCGCGCGCTGATCTCAGGATGACGGTGACCGTCTCCGACGTCGACGAGGAGGGCTCGGTGACGCTCTCGCCGGCCGCACCGCGGGTCGGGGCGACGACGACCGCGAGCCTGTCGGATCCCGACGGCGGCGTGTCGGCAGCCACATGGGAATGGGAGAGCTCCCCGGACGGGTTCTCGGGCTGGACGCTGATCGCGGGGGCCACTGCCCGCAGCTACCGGCCGGTGGACGCCGATGAGGGCCGCTTCCTGCGGGCCACCGCGACCTACACCGAC
>JAPOQG010000203.1 GCA_026710865.1 Acidimicrobiaceae bacterium | reverse complement strand
GATGGCGCCCTGCTCGTACTCGTCGGGCTCGCGCACGTCGAGGAGGGTCCAGCCCTCGGCCAGAAGCTGCTCGCCGCCGGCGGTGTCGACCTCACGGATCTCGGCCTTGGCCTGCTGAAGTAGTTCTCTGAAGCTCGCCATTGTCTCCCGCTCCTGTTCGCTTCGCTCACGGGCCGCTCGGGCTGGCCGCTCGGGCCACAGGGGTAAACCCTACCTGTCTTGTCAGGATTTGACCACCCCGGCTCTCGCTCGCTGCCCGCGATCACCAGCCGGGCCGGTCGAGCCGGCCTCGACGCCCGGCGCGGAGGCCTGGGTCCCGGACGAGGCCCCGGGTCTCAGAGCAGGTCGATGAGGCTCAGCTCTTCGGCGGCCCGCTCGAAGCGCTCGAAGGTGGCCGCCATCAGGCCCCGCTGGCGCTCGTCGGCGAGGTCCATTCCCGCGCCCGCGATCATCGGGTAGCAGACGCAGAACAGCACCGCGCCCCGGTAGATGTCCCACATCCCGCCGATCTCGGACTCGGGCACGCCCTCGGCCGCCAACGCTCGCAGCCAGCGCTCGTACAGGGGCTGCTCGATCTCCGAGGCGGTGGCGGGCGAGAGGCTCCCGGTGACGAAGTAGGCCAGGTCGCCCACCGGCACGGACTGGCCGATGACCTGGAAGTCGAGCAGCACGACCCGGCCGTCGTCGTCGAAGAACATGTTGTCGGCCCGGTAGTCGCCGTGCACCAGGGTGCTCGGCGTCGTGGCCAGCGACCCCAGCATCCCGGGGAGGGCCTCCACCCAGCCGTCGGCGACCGTCTCCACCGACCGGGGGACGCTCATGGCCCCGCGGACCTTGGCCCAGCCGTCGGAGAAGACCGGCGGCAGCAGCATCGGATAGATCGGGTCGTGGATCGCCATCGCTGTGCCCCGCTCCACGATCGGGCCGGCCGCGCCCCACCAGTGGGCGTGCCAGGCGGCCAGCTCGTCGACGGCCTGCTCGGCGTCGGCCCGGCCCATGCCCTCGACCTGGCTCACGGCCCGGTACGAGCCCACGTCCTCGAGCACCAGCACGAACTGGTGGGTCTCCGGATCGACGGCGCCGAAGTGGCATCGGGGGACCCGGATGGGGCTCTCGGCGGCCAGCTCGCGGTAGAAGCCGACCTCGCGGATGTTGAGGCGCAGGATCTGGGCCGTGAAGCGGGCCGTCTCGTCGAGGCCGGGCATCTTGACGACCACGGTGTCGGGGCAGTCGCCCTCCAGCGTCGCCCGGTAGATGGCGCCGATCATCCCGACCCCGGTCCCGATGTCGTCGATCTCGGCGATCCGCACCGACGAACCCATGGCATGCGACAGCCAGTCGTCGTCGATGTCGTCGATGCCGTCAGGTATCGCTGGCTCCATATGCACCCCCTGGCCGGGGCATCGACGCTACTTCATCTTCGGGGCGCCTTCTCAGGCCGCCTCGGGGGGCAGGCGGCCGTGGTGGAGGCTCCATGCCCAGCGGACTGCGTCGGCCGCGATGGCTGGATGGAACTTGAGCCGGTGCAGTTGCAGCTCGACCTCGCTGATGCTGTCACCGCATTCCGCCAG
>JAPOQG010000394.1 GCA_026710865.1 Acidimicrobiaceae bacterium | reverse complement strand
TACTGATACGCTTCACCATGAGAGTGCCCTTCTTTGTGCCCGTCTTGCGTGTACCGCAACCCCAAGACTGGCACATCAGAAGGGCATTCCCGCGTCACAGGCCACCCCACACAGACCCCCCTACTGAAATATCTGGGCTAGCCGGCCAGGATCAACCCCCTCGGGCCGCGGAGGCACTGCTCAGAGGCCGCGCCGGTAGGTGAGCGAATCGGACACATGCGGGCGCGGCCGTGGCCCGAGCGGCCCGTGAGCGCAGCGAACAAGAGCGGGAATGACACCGTTGTGACGCGACAGGCTTGCACCGATTTGCGGACGCTGTCATGAAACCGTCGCGGCTGCGGGAGAGTGCCTGCTGCGAGCGCCTATTGCAGCCAGCATCGCCTTGGCAGCCAGCACCACGAAGAAGGCGACCACTGTGGCTAGGGCCATGGTGGCCCCGGCTGCGGTGTCGTGGTGGTAGCTGACCAGCAGTCCGAACACCGTCGACAGGGCTCCGACCGCGGCCGCGGCCGCCATGATCCGGGGCACCCGCCGCACCAGCAGCACTGCGGTGGCCGGCGGGGCGATCAGGAAAGCAAAGACGAGCAGGTTCCCCACCGCCTCGAAGGAGGCAACGATCGAGATGGCCAGGAGCGCCAGCAGCATGCCGTGGGCCAGGCGGGGGCGTAGGCCGAGGACCTGGGCCTGGGCGTGGTCGAAGGTCATGACCAGGAAGGCCCGGTAGAACACCGCCACCCCAGCCAGCGATACGGCAGCCGCGATCGCCTGGCGGCGGAGGTCACCGGTGTCGACTCCAGTAATGGAGCCGAACAGGAAGCGGGTGAGATCACCGGTGTAGGCCCCCGACGAGCTGGACATGATGGCCACCGCCAATGCTAGGAACCCCACGAACAGCACCCCGATGGAGGTGTCGTCGGGAAGTGGCGAGTGGCTGCGAATCAGGTTGATCCCCCACACCATTGCCAGAGCCGCTACGAGGGCGCCGATGGTGGTGTCCACGCCGATGATGAAGGCCAGCGCGATGCCCGGCAGCACGCCGTGGGCCAGGGCGTCGCTGAGGAAGCTCATTCCCCTCAGCACCACCCAGGTGCCCACGACCGAGGTGGTGAGGACCACGAGCAGGCCGGCCCAGAGGGCTCGCTGCATGAAGACGTTGGATGTGAACGGGTCGATCCACCACGCCACCGGGTCGGTGAGGAACGCCATGGCGGGATGTTCTAGCGAGGTCTAGCTCAGAGCATCGACTATGAGTTCGGTGTTGGTCTGCAGGTAGCCGACGTAGGTCTCGGCCCCACTGCCGGGCGGGCCGAGGCTCCCGGTGTAGAGCGTGACCACATCTACGTCGCCGACCCGGCCGGCCAGCGCCTCGATGTCATCGACGGAGTGCTGGGTCTCGGCAAAGATGGCTGCGATTCCCTCGTGCTCGATGATCTCGGCCAGTTCCTCAAGCTGGGCGGGGCTGGTTTGCGCCATGCTGGACGGACTCGGGATCACCGTACCGATCACGGTGAATCCGTAGCGATCGGCGAAGTACCCGAGCGCCTCATGGTTCGTCACCAGCTTGCGGCTCTCGGTCGGGAGACCCTCGACCGCTGCCGCGATCTCGGCGTCGACGGCTTCTAGCTCCTCCGAGTAGCCGGCCATGCACGCCTCGACCGCCGCAGCATCGAGTCCTACCTCCGCAGTCAGCACCTGGGCAAGGCTGGGCAGTGCCTCCGACACCCGGTGGGGATCGAACCACACATGGGGATCGTCACCGCCGCTGTGGTCATGGGCGTCTTCTTCGTCGGCGTGGTCGTCGTCTTCGTCGGTGTGGGCCTCGTCTTCGTGGCCTTCGTCGGCGTGGTCGTCTTCGTCGGCGTGGTCGTCGTCGTCGGTGTGGGCCTCGTCTTCGTCTGCGTGGTCGTCGTCGTCGGTGTGGGCCTCGTCTTCGTCGGTGTGGTCGTCGTCGTCGGTGTGGGCCTCGTCTTCGTCGGTGTGGGCCTCGTCTTCGTCTGCGTGGTCGTCGTCTTCGGTGTGGCCTTCGTCTTCGTCGGTGTGGTCGTCGTCTTCGGTGTGGCCTTCGTCTTCGTCGGCGTGGTCGTCTTCGTCTGCGTGGGCGTCATTCTCCGATGAGAAGGGGATCGTGTCCATTTCGTGCGCGAACTCGAACACCGGAGTGCCGGACTCGGCGACTGCGTCGAGGGTGTCTTGGAGCGCCGCCTCCAGTCCGAGGCCGTTGACGACCACGAGCGCAGCACTCTCCATGCGGGCCCGGTCCTGCAGCGACGGCTCATACCCGTGCGGATCGCCGCCGATCGGGATGATGGTCTCGACCTCCGCCAGCCCGTCGCAGGCCACGTTGGCCACGACATCAGCCCAGATGCCGGTGGTGGCCAGGATCGTCGGAGCCGCAGCATCCGTCGGGGTGGACTCCCCGATCGATGAGTCTCCTGAGCAGGCCGATGCTGCGAACGCGGCAACGGTCAGCACAGCCACGGCAAGGGTGGGAAGCCCCGCGCGGGATGGTCGTGCACGATCCCGGCAGGGAGGGACTTCAACTTCTGTCACCATCGGCACGACTACGCTCCTTGATAGCTGCGATCCACACAGATGGTAATGAGAGTGAGTCTCACCAACAACTCCATGCACAGGTTCTGACCCATGACGAGACGCCGGTCCCCATCCCCGGACCTCCAGAACACCGATCTGCACGATGCCGTCGGCATGCGCCTCGCCCGCCACGACTACCGATACACCAACGGCCGCCGCCGGCTCGTCGATGTCATTGCCGCCGCGGGCCAGCCGGTCACGTTGCCCGACATCCTGGTGGCCGCGCCCGAGTTGGCGCCGAGTTCCGTCTACCGGAACCTCGACGTGCTGGAGCGCTCAGGAGTGGTGGACCGGATTGCGTCCGGCGGTGACCACGCCTACTTCGAGTTCGCCGAACCCCTGCTGTCCCATCACCACCACCTGATCTGCATCGACTGCGGAGCCATCGAGGACGTCCGGCTCGGCGATGACGTGGAAGCGCTCGTCGATCGCAGCCTGGCCGAGGCCGCCAGCCGGGCGGGCTTTGCTCCCCTGCGCCACAGCCTCGACCTGCGCGGCTACTGTTCTCGTTGCCGGTAGGCCCTGTCGCATAAGCTGCGCTGCTGAATACGACTACATCGGCCACTGGCGCCTGACGGCCCGCAAGCAGTGCAGGTGGCTCTTCGACACCATGCGGGAGGCCCTACCGATGCAGCACTCCCATCACGACCATCACGAAGTGCGCGAGGCGTCACGGCGAAGCCTTCTCGCCGCGTTGGTGTTGACCGCGCTGCTCATGGTTGCCGAACTCGCTGGCGGCATCCTGTCGGGCAGCTTGTCGCTGCTGGCCCATGCCGGCCACATGCTCATGCACGTGGCGGCCTTCGGAGTAGCGCTGTTCGCCATCCGGTTGGCCAAGCGACCCGCGTCCGTGCGGCGAACCTACGGGTACAACCGGATGGAGATCCTCGCCGCCGCGGCCAACGTCCTGTTGATGTGGCTGTTCGCGGCCTACATCGTGTGGGAGGCGGTGAGTCGGCTCGGCGGCGACGCCCACGACCACTCCCACGGTCACTCCCACGGCCACGACCACGGTTTCGAAGGCGGCACGCTGACCGTGCTCGGCGTGGTGGGCGTCATCGTGAAGCTGGCTGTGGTGTACGTGCTGAGCCGGTCGTCCAAGCAGAGCCTCAACGTTGAGGGGGCGATGCGCCACGCGGCCGTGGACGTCCTCTCCTCGGTTGCTCTGATCGTCTCAGGTGTGGTGGTGGTCGCGTACGAGGAGGCGTCGTGGGTGGACTTCGTCGACCCGGCCCTGAGCCTGATCCTGGTGCTGCTGGTCCTGGGCAGCTCCTGGCAGCTGGCCTCGGCGGTCTTTCTCGTTCTCATCGAGGGGACTCCCAAGCACCTCGACGTGTACGACCTCTGCCATGACTTCGAGGAGGTTCCCGGTGTGACCGTCGTCCACGACATCCACGCGTGGACGGTGACCTCCGGGTACGTGTCGCTCACCGCGCATGTGCTGGCCGACCCAGAGTACGGGGGCGACTATGACACCATGCTGCGCGAGCTGCGCCGCATTGCCAGCGAGGATCACGGCATCGCCCACTCCACGATCCAGCTGGAGACCTCGGTCACGGGCTGCACCGAGGACCACCACGTCGACCACCTGCTGGAGCGCGAGAGAACCCGGCGCGAGCGCCGCTGGATCTTCTCAGACTTCGCCAACTAGGCCGGTTCGCGGCCTCCGGCGGGGACCGAGCCCTCGGAACCGGCCTGCCCGGTCAGCCGGATCGTCCCATCACGGAGGCAGCCGGCACGGTGATCTCGCTGCTGTAGAACCAGACGCCCGTGGGAGCGCCGGCCGAAAGGTAGGCGACCCCGGGCGTGATCCTGTCGCCGTCCGCGCCGATGAAGCCCATCTCGATGCGGCCGTCGGCCAGGTGCCGGGAGCGGATCCTCCCGATCGGGTCCGGCCACACCCTGACCTCGGCGCTCAGCTGCCACCTTCCCGTCGGGGCGTCGGCGGGCAGGAACCGCTCCAGCGGAAGGACTCGGCGGCCGCTGTCAAGCTCCACGCCGTGCTCTACCCGTCCGTCGTCGCCGATCCGTGCGATGATCCGCAGCTGGTGCGAATCAGGCGCCAGTGATGCTGTGACGGGCTCGAGCAGCCTGCGAAGCTCGATGTTGCTGCTGATCGACAGGCGCCGAAGGAACCGGGAGTTGGCGTCGTCGGCTGCCGCGGACGCACAGAGCGCGCCGTCGATTGCCAGGCCGTGGACGCCGCGAGCGACGCGCATATCTGCGTCGAGTGCCACCAACTCGTCTACGTTCGATGCTCCGGCCGCCTTGAGCGCGCCGCGCAGCGCGCCCGGTTCGGGACTGCAGTTCTGGTGGTCCTCCATCATTGCCTCCACCGCCTCATCGTCCCAGCCCTCATCGGCGGCCCGGGCGGCGACCACGATCTCTCCTGCGGTCACCGCCGGCGAGATGAGACGCTCCGCGTAGGCGAGCTGCGCGTGGGTCGTCAGCGCCTCATCGAACGACAAGGGCTCGCCGGCATCCAACCGATCTAGCAACGAAGTCCAGGAGGCGGCCATCGTGGCGTACTGCGACTGCGCTGCTTGAGACGTCGCCAGCACTGACTCCTCGACGGTGACGGGGTTGACCGCCTCGCCGCGGGCGCGGGCCGCCTGTAGCTCCGCCACGCCGCCCGCATGCGCGAACCGCTCCCCGAGCGCCTTCAGAAGCGTGCTCGACGAGGGGTCTGACACGCTGACCGGGTCCGGCTGAGCCATCGTGGACAGTTCAACGATCCCGGGCCGTTCGAAGATGCCGTCGAGCAGTTGCGTGCGCACGCCCGCTGCGTAGACCGCCTTCGCCTCCACATCCTGATGTACTTCGGCCTCCGGGTCCGCGGCCTCGCTGACCGTCGTCGTCACCTTCCCCTCGGCATCGGCTTCCGCCGTCACTGTGTAGGCGGCGCCGTCGACGCTGACGGTGACGGGACCGAAGGTCGGTCCGCTCAGCACCAGCAGGTTGTGCCAGAGCCCGTGCCAGCCGATCTCGTTGCCGTCGGCGTCGTCGGCGACGACCCCGACGAAGACCCACGAGGGGCCGTGATCGTCCACGGTGGCCTCGAAGGCCGCTATCTCGTCGATCGTGGTGCTGGTTGCGCTCGCGGTCCCGTCGCCGGTGTGGTACGCGACGCCCGCATCCCAGATTCCCGTGAGCCTGCTGATCCGATCGAATCCGCCGTACCCGCCCAACCAGATCCGGGCGTGGCTGCCGTCATCGGGCAGTGCGCCTCCGCCGACGTTGCCGACGCGGTAGTGGACGGTGAACGGATCGCCGGCCACCACCTCCGCGGGAGTCTGGACTTCCTCGACCTTCAGCGTGGCGTCCTGCTGCTTGCCCAGCTCGTCGACGAGGTGGACGGTGAGGGTGAACTCGGCCTGCAACGGCTGGAAGTCGCGCGCGTAGTAGGTCGTCGCCTCGATGAAGTAGACGCCGGCCGGCAGGTACTCCCGGATGAGGGAGTTGCGACGGTCCCCGCTGTCGTCGTCGGCTGAGACGATCCCGCCCGCCAGCGACGCCAGCGACAGGACCGGGTCGCCGTTCTCGGACTCGAGGTCGATGCGCACCCGGCCGGCTTCGGGCAGGTTGAAGGTGTAGGCGTGGGCGGGATGTCTGGACACGAAGCGGGAGCCGCACGTGTCGAGCGACCAGGTTCCCGTTGCGGTCAGGTCGGCGCCCGCCTGCAGCGTGCCGAGATGGACGAAGTCGCAACCCTCGACCCGGCTGACGGTGAGCGTGAAGTCGGCCGGGCCCCGGCCGCGCCCTCCGACCGTGGTGGCCTCGACCAGGTAGGTGCCCGGCGCGAGGTCGCGCTCGACGCGGGCATCGAGGCGTTCCCCGTTGTCGTCGTTGCCGGTGATGCGGCTGCCGTCCTCGGCCAGCAGATAGAGGTAGGAGTCGGCGTCCGCCGACGACAGGCCGATCCTGATGCGCCCTGCTTCCGCGACGTCGAAGCGGTAGGTGTGGGCGTCGCTGCCGGGCCGGAAGCGCGAGTCGCAGTCCTCGGTCGTCCAGCGTCCCTCCGCCTCCAGCACGCTGCCCGCCTCGTTGCCCAGAGCGCCCAGGTCGACGACATCGCAGTCCTCGGCGTCCTGGCCCAGAGCGGTGCTCGCTCCTGCTAGAGCCAACGCCCCGGCGATCATGGCCACCAGCGTGGCAGCGGTGGCCAGCGCGCGCGCTGACCTGCGAGACCGAGTTGCGTTCATGACGAACCTCCGTGGGGAATCCCGAGTGCGGTGCGAGGCCGTCGACCTTGACGGCAGCTGCGGGTCGGGCTGGACCGAAGCATAAGCGCCGACGTTACGGGCGCGCTGGCACCAGTCGAAACCGTCGGCGTGTCAGGGCCCGAAGGGGCCGCGTCCCATCTGGTCTCTCACCGTTGCCACCGGCGGGCTGGTCATGGTTCGGCGCAGCCAGTTGGCCCCGTCCACCACCAGCGTGTGCCCCGAGATGAACCGCCCGTAGGGCGATGCCAGGAACGTGGCGGCCCATCCGAGCTCTTGGCGCTCCCCCACCCGCAGAGCGGGCTGGCAGGCGTCCTTGTCGCTGGTCCGGTCCAGGCTCGAGCGGATGTCGGTGGTCATGTCCTCGTGGGGGAACAGGCCCGGCACCAGGCAGTTGACCTGGATCCCGTAGGGACCCCACTCCACGGCCAGCGACTCGGTGAGGCTCTTGACGCCCGCCTTGGCCGCGGCCGAGTGGGCGAATCCCGGTCCGCCCGTCCAGGCGTACGAGGCGCCGATGTTGATGACCGACGCCGGCGTGCCTGCGGCCAGGTGCCGGCGGCCCAGCTCACGGGTACAGTTGAACGTGCCGTTGAGGGTGATGTCCACCACCGACCGCCACGCGTTGGGCGACATGTCCTCGGCCGGGACCGGGAAGTTGGCCGCCGCGTTGTTGATGAGCACGTTCGGCAGGCCGAAGCGTTCGGCAGCCGCGTCGAAGGCCTCGGCAATCTGCTCGGCCTGGCGGATGTCGCAGCCCACCACCAGCACCTCGGCGCCGACCGCCTCGATGGCCGCCTGGCCGGCTTCCAGGTGATCGGGCTTGCGGCTGGCGATAACCAGGTTGGCCCCCAGCCGGG
>JAPOQG010000245.1 GCA_026710865.1 Acidimicrobiaceae bacterium | reverse complement strand
GGAAGCGCCGACGATCGCGGAGTTTGGCAAAATTTCGAGGGCGAAAGGGGGGGAGGGGGGGGGGGGGGGGGGGGGGGGGGGGGGGGGGGGGGGGGGGGTGGGGGGGGGGGGGGGGGGGTGGGTGGGGGCGCTCGGTTTGGCTGTGTGTGGGGGTGGGGGGTGGCGGTGCGGGTTCTGGTGGGGGGTCGTGGGGGGGGGGGTGGGGGGGGTGTGGTGCGGCGGTGAATCGTGGGGTGGGTCCCCGGCGGGGGGGGGCGCGCCGGGGCGTGCGGGAGGCGGAGGCCCCCCGCCACAACCCGGCGCGGGTGATCCGCCTGATCGCATCGCTGGGCCGCAACACCTCGAGCGCGGCTTCGCTGAGCACCCTGGCGCGTGACGTGGCCGGTGATCCGCCCCTCAGTTGGACGGCAACCGCCAACTATCTCGATGCCCTCGCAAGGGTCTTCCTGGTGGAGGATCTGCCGGTGTGGCCGGTTCGTCTGCGGTCGCGCGCCAGGCTCCGTCAAGCCGCTAAGCGCCATTTCGTCGACCCTTCGTTGGCTGCCGCGGCGCTGGGCGCCACGCCGGACCGGCTGCTGGACGACCTCGAGACGCTCGGGCTGTTGTTCGAGTCGCTGGTGGTGCGCGACCTTCGGGTGTACGCCTCGGCGAACAAGGCGGCGGTGCATCACGCGCAGAGCAGCTACGGCCACGAGTTCGACGCGGTCGTGGAGCGCCGCGACGGCGCCTGGATCGCGGTCGAGGTGAAGCTCGGCGCGGGCCGTGTCGATGAGGCTGCCCGCTCCCTCTTGGGTGCGTGTGATGCTGTGGACACCGCCGAACGCGGCAAGCCCGCCAACATGGTGGTCGTCACCGCCACCGGCTACGGCTACCGTCGCTCCGACGGCGTGACCGTGGTCCCCATAACCGCCCTCGGCCCCTGACCGCGCCCGCCGGCACCTCGACACCGCCGCCGCCGCTGAGGCCAGCCTTCAGAACGTTGATGAGGAGAGCAAGACCATGACAGCCAAAGCCCAGACCGAGGCCCAACCCGCTCCTAGGGATGACGAACTTGTTGAGATGGCCGAGGTCTTCGAGCGTCGAGAGTTCAGCGATGAGGAGCTGGAATCGATTCGCGAGACCCGGCGCAGCACGCCCCGCTAGCTCCCATGGATGCGACCCTATGAACTGGGCCTCGGGCGGCACCGAATACCAGTAGCCGACCCTCGTCGTCCGGCGGCGTCAGGATGCAGCGGCGGCGCCTGACGCGAGCAGGTCCGCTATCTCGCGGTCGCTCATGCCGAGGCGCTGCGACAAGACCTGCGCGGTGTGCTCGCCCAGCAGGGGGGCGTGGCGGTCGGGCTGCACCCAGCCGCTGAGCTTCATCGGGCTGGGCTGGTAGCGGACCTCGCCCAGGCTCGGATGCACATACGAGCGCACCATCCCGCGGGAGCGCACATGCTCGTCGGCGAACACCGCGGCCATGTCGTTCACTGGGGCCGAGGGTATGTCGAAGCCGTCGAGCAGCTCGGTGAGCTCGGCGGTGGTCATCGCCGCGAACACCGCCTCGAGCTCGCCCACCACGAAGTCGCGGTTGGCCACCCGGGCGGCGTTGTCGCGGCAGCGGGGATCCTCGATCAGGTCCTGGCGGTCGATGGCCTCGCAGAGATTGTGCCAGAACTTCTCGTCGCGGGCCACCACCACCACATGCCCGTCGCGGGTCGCGAACGCCTGCCACGGGACCATATGGCTGTGGGCGGTGCCCTGCCGGGTGGCCACCCGGCCCGAGTTGAGATGGTCGAGGCCGTCGTAGGCCAGCAGCGACACCAGCGAGTCGAGCATGGACACGTCGGCGTGGCGCCCTCCCCCGTGCAGCTCCCGTCCCAGCAGCGCCCCCAGGATCGAGATGCAGGCGTAGATGCCGCCCGCCAGATCGGCCAGCGGCGTGCCCACCCGCGACGGCGGGCCGCCAGCCTCGCCGGTGTAGTCCATGTGGCCGCTGTAGGCCTGGATCACCAGGTCGTATGCGGCCTTGTCGCGCAGCGGCCCGGTCTCGCCGAACCCGGTGACGGTCGCGGTGATGATGTCGGGGTTGCGGGCCTTGAGGGTGTCGTGGTCGATCCCGAGGCGCGCCATCACGCCGGGGCGGAAGTTGTCGATCACCACGTCCGCCGTCTCGACCAGCCGGTAGAAGGTCTCCAGACCCCGCTCGCTCTTGAGGTCGAGCACCACGCTGCGCTTGCCCCTGTTCATGAACAGGTGGATGGCGCTCTCGCCCCGCAGCGGCGCGATGCTCGGGTTGCGGGCGGTGTCGCCCCGACGGGGCTCGATCTTGATCACCTCGGCGCCCATGTCGGCGAGGATCGTGCCGCCGAAGGTGCCCGCGATCACCTGGCCGAGCTCCAGGACGGTCACACCCTCCAGCATGGCTCCCATGGCTGGGCTAGAGACCCCGGCCCCGGGGCGCGGGGCTCGATCCCGGTGGCACGGCCCCCACGGCTGCGGCTACAGGCCCCATGTGATGGGCACGACCTCGCCGGTGGTGGCGGCCTCGTCCACGGCCCGCGACGCCATCAGGACGTTGAAGCCCTCGGCACCGGTGGCGAGGATCGGATCCTGCCGGTTCTGGCCCACGCCGTTGATGAAGGCGTGGGTCTCCTCCTGCATGGCGCCGAAGTGCTCGCCGAGCGCCCAGTCGCCCGGCATGTAGGAGCCCAGCAGGGCGACGTTCATGCTCACGTCGGGCGTGTAGGGGGCCGGCACCGGCACCCGGCTGGCCATGAGCACGTCGCGGTGGTCGTCCTTGACGCTGATGGTGCCGTCGCGGCCGAACAGCTCGAAGTCCATCGAGGCGACGTAGGCAGGCCAGAACTCGGGCAGCTCCCAGCTCACCCCGAGGTTGGCGACCGTCCCGTCGTCGAAGGTGAGCACGCTCCAGGTGGCGTCGGGCGCGGCGTAGTCGTCGTGGATGTTGCCTCGGGACGAGGCCGCGTAGGCCGAGACCGGCAGCGGGCCGTCGAGATACCAGAACAGCAGGTCGAACAGGTAGGTCATGGTGTTGATCGACGGGGTGGTCGTGCCGGCGCGCGAGATGACCGAGCGGGCCACGGCCTCGGTCAGGTAGATGGTCGCCTTGGCGCTGGTGACCTGGCCCACATGGCCTCGCAGCACATGTTCCTTGATGGCCAGGTAGCGGCGGCGGAAGCGCTGCGTGAAGCCGGTGTACAGCGCCACGCTGTACTCGTC
Organism: Acidimicrobiaceae bacterium; assembly: GCA_026710865.1. Taxonomy (GTDB): domain Bacteria; phylum Actinomycetota; class Acidimicrobiia; order Acidimicrobiales; family Aldehydirespiratoraceae; genus Aldehydirespirator. Next base: position 4,884 of record JAPOQG010000245.1, on the reverse strand, counting down.
GGAGGCGGCCAGCAGCTTCTCGGCCTCGTCGGGCAGGATCGTGAGCGGCTTCTCGACAAGCACCGGCTTGCGGGCCAGTATCGATCCCATCGCCGGGTCGAAGTGGGCGTCCTCGGTGGAGGCCACGACCACTGCGTCGACCTCGGGCCGGGCGATCAGCTCGGCCGCGTCGGTCGACCAGGCGTCGGCGCCGCACGCCCCGGCCAGGGCCTGGGCCTTCTCCCCGATCACGTCGCACACGGCCAGGAAGTCGACGCAGGGGTGGCGATGGGCTATCTGGGCTCGCAAGGTGCCGATGGACCCGGCGCCGATGACGGCGATGCCGACCCCGTCTCGGATGTAGCGGCTGCGCGTCACTGAGCATCACTCCTCTCGGCCGCCCGGGCTGCGAGCCCGGCCCGGGCGAGCACTGTGCGGGCCACGCGGGCGACCGCGTAGTCCACCATCCTCCCGTCGACCGCGATCGAGGCCTCGCCCCCGGCCAGGGCCCGGTCGAACTCCTCGATGATGCGGCGGCTGTGGGCGACCTCCTGCTCCGACGGCGTGAAGACGTCGTTGATGACCGGGATCTGAGCGGGATGGATCCCGACCTTGCCGCCATAGCCGAGGCGGCGGGCCAGCTCGCACTCGGCGCGCAGGGCGTCGAGGTTGCGGAAGTCCATGAACACTGCGTCCATGGGATGGTCCAGACCGGCGGCCCGGGCGTCCAGCAGCACCTTGGAGCGGGCGTGCATGAGGCCGGTTCCCTCCGGGGTCCACTCCACGCCGAGGTCGGCGACCAGGTCGCCCTGCTCCCCGCTGCCGAACAGCACGGTGGCCACCCGGTCGCTGGCGCGGACCATGTCGTAGGTGGCCCGCACACCCGCCGCGCTCTCGATGAGCGGGGCCACGACGGTCGCCCCGACATCGAAGGAGTGGACCATCTCCAGGGCACGGAGCGCGCCGTCGAGCTCGCGCAGCACCTCCGGGCTCTCGGCCTTGGGGATCACCAGGCCCGCGACTCCGGCGCCGCCGGCCGCGACCACGTCGTCCCAGAACATCTCGGTGCCGGGGCTGTTGGTCCTGACGAACAGCGGGATCGGGGAGTCGGGCAGCTCGGCCAAGCCGGCCCGGGCCTTCGGCTTCTCGGCGGGGGCCACCGCGTCCTCGAGGTCGATGATCACGGCGTCGGCGCCGGATCGCACCGCCTTGGGAATCAGGTCGTGGCGATTGCCCGGAATGAAGATCATCGACCTCAGGGCGTGGGGGGAGGCGTCCATGCCGAGATGCTATAAGCTGGATGATTCTATATGATCGACTATGTCAGAAGTTTCCCGAGTCGGGAGCCCGGCCGCCACTACTTGATGGCCATCGGGTTGAGCGGCGATCCGACCGCCCGGGTGAACGGCAGCGGCGGGCCGCAGAAGAAGAACTCGTAGGTGCCGTCGCCGGCACAGTCCCGGGCGAGGGGATCGAGGTCGAAGATCTCTCCCACCCACAGGCCCATGTGCACGATGGTGACGATGTGCATCGGCTGGTAGACGTCGGGGGTCTCGTTGGGCCGCACCTCGAAGCCCCACGTGTCGGTGGCCACCGCCGCGATGCGGTTGTCGGCGAGCCACTCGGCGCTGGCCAGCCCCAACCCGGCGGCATCGCCCCCCGCGTAGTCGGCCCAGTCGCCCCGGGCCCGCACCTGGGTGATGGCGCCGGTGCGCACGAACACGTGGTCCGCCACCCCGACGGAGACCCCGCCGAAGGCTGCGGCCTCGTCGAGGTCGTCGCCGCTGATGGCGTAGCCGGGCTCGAGCCAGTCCAGCCCCTTGGCCGCGGCCACGTCGAGGAGCACCCCCCGGCCGGTCATGGCGCCCGCGCCCTGGCTGACCGAGTTCTTCAACGCGCCCCGGCTGGTCACCCAGTCGGCGGGGTAGCCGTTGTAGATGCGCTTCTCGAACACGATGTGGCCCAGCGAGTCCCATTGGGTTCCGCACTGCAGCGGCATGATGATGATGTCGTCGGTGCCGGCGAAGTGCCGGTCGACCCCGCCGTAGAAGTCCCGCACCGCGGTGCCCGCCATGGCGTCGGCGCCGTCGCGGATCATCAGGTGGATGGGATTGAAGCGGCCGCCGCCGGTCTGGGGGCCGGCATCGTCGTAGGGGAGCGCCATCGAGATCGTCCTGCCGGCTCTGATCAGCGCGGCGGCCGCGGCCACATGCTCGGGCTCGACGTGGTTGAGCGTTCCTCGTTGATCGTCGTCTCCCCAGCGTCCCCAGTTGGAGAGCCTCTCGGAGAGGCTCCGTACGGTGTCGATGTTTGGGGTTGCCATTCCGGGAGGTCCTTTCTCGCGGCCCGCGGGCGGCGTGCCGGCCGGGCACCCTACGGACCGCGCGCCAGCGGACCAAACCCGGCCTGCTCGCCGCGCCCGCACACGCCCCGAATGGACCCACCGGCCAGACTGGAGGCCTCGACATGCAGGTAGAGCTCACGCCCGAGCAGGAGATGTTCCGCGACGCGGTGCGCGGCTTCTGTGAACGGGAGATCTCCCGGGAGTACGTGCGGGAGTGCGACCGCGAGCGCCGCGCCCCGCGGGATCTCTACGAGAAGCTCGGAGAGCTCGGTTGGCTCGGCATCAACATTCCCGTCGACTACGGCGGCTCCGGCGGCGGCGCGGTCGAGGTGGCCATCCTGCTGGAGGAGATCGGCCGGGCCTTCCTGGACCTGGCGCTGTGGGTGTTCAGGGCGGTCACGTGGGGCGGGCTGGCGGTGGGGCGCGACGGCTCCGAGGAGCTCAAGCGAGAGGTCCTGCCCCGGATCGCCGACGGCACCAGGTCGGTGTGCTACTCGCTGACCGAGCCCGAGGCCGGCTCCGACGCGGCCTCCATCTCGCTGACCGCGGTGCCCGACGGCGACCATTTCGTGCTGAACGGCCAGAAGGTGTTCACGTCGGGGTTCAAGGTCAGCGACTACGACCTGGTGGCCGCCCGCACCTCCGCCGGGGGCCCCAAGCACCACGGAATCAACAACTTCCTGGTCGACACCTCCTCTCCGGGCATCACCTGGACGCCCATGGAGACCCTCGGCCACTGGCCGCTCGGAACCGCCCACGTCTTCTTCGACGATGTGCGCGTCCCCAGGAGCCGCATGCTGGGCACCCTCCACGAGGGCTGGCAGGACAACGCGGTGTACCTCCGCTACGAGCGGCTGTGCCTGTCGGCCGCCCGTACCGGGGCTTCCAAGGCCGCGCTGGCCGATGCTCTGGCCTATGCCCAGCAGCGCCGGCAGTTCGGCCGACCCATCTCCAAGTTCCAGGCGGTGAGCCACCGGCTGGCCGAGATGCAGATGCTCACCGAGATCTCGGAGATGCTGGTCTACCGCTACGCCGACCGCCTCGACCGCGGCCTGGCCACCACCAGGGATGCGGCCATCTTGAAGCTGTACGTGTGCGAGGCCTACAAGAAGGTGGCCGACGAGGGGCTGCAGGTGCTCGGCGGCTACGGCTACACCATGGAGCACGACCTGCAGCGCCACTTCCGCGAGTCCCGGCTCGGCGTGATCGGTGCGGGGACCTCCGACATCCAGCGCAACATCATCGCCAAGACCATGGGGATCTGAATGGAGCCGAGCCTCATCACCGGACAGGCGCGGCGCTGGGCCGCCGAGCCGTTCGAGCCGGTCACCTTCGAGGTGGGCCGCAACGACATCGTGCGCTACGCCTTCGCCATCGGAGCCGACGACGGCGTCCACACCGACGTCGAGGCGGCCCGGGCCGCGGGATACCGGGACCTGCTGGCGCCCCCCTACTTCCCGTACGTCATACGGATGCACGCCGCTCACCTGGGCGGCCGCGACCGGCTCGAACCCGACGGCTCGGCCACCGAGGACGTGCCGCCGCTGGACGTCCGCAGGGCCATGGCCGGAGAGACCGAGATCGAGTTGGGAGTGCCGGTGTTCGCGGGCGACACCATCACCCTGCACAAGGAGATCGTCGACATCTACGAGAAGGTCGGGCGGTCCGGTCCGATGGCGTTCGTCAAGACCCAGTTCACGTTCTGGAACCAGCACGACGAGATGGTCATGCGGGAGCGGTTCACGAGGATCTACCGGTGAGCGCCCCCGTGGACGCGGCGGCGCCGCGAGGGCCGGCCCTTCCTGCGGTCGGTGACGAGATCCCATTGCTGGAGCGCCGTCCCGACGAGATCGACCTGTTCATGTTCAGCGCGGCTGCCTGGCTGCTGCACCGGGTGCACTACGACGCCGACTTCACCACCGGCCACGACGGCCACCCCGGCCTGCTCGTGCACGGCCCGCTGCAGGGCGCCTGGATGATGCACGCGGTGCAGTCCTGGCTCGGTGCCCGCGTGCGGCCGCGGTCGATCACCTACCGCCACTTCGCCCCGGCCTACGCCGGGGACAGCCTCGAGTGCGGGGGGACGGTCACCGCGGTCGGGGAGGGCTCCTTCGACGCCGACCTCTGGGTGCGCAAGGCGGACGGGACCGTCACCACCAGCGGCTCGGCGTCGTTCAACCTGCCGGGGCCCGGTTGAGGGGCTCGGCGTCGTTCAAGCTGCCGCGGCCCCGGTCGAGCCGATCGGGCGGTCTCAGGTCTCCGCGGGGCGTGCTGGCCTCGGGCTCGCGCCGGCGCCGTCGCGGTCGGCTCGCTCCAGCCAGCGCCCGCCGATGTACATGAGCGACGAGGAGCACGCCGCGCTGGCGGCGACGCAGGCCCAGGCGGTGGAGTACCCCGACGCCTCCACCACCGCCCCGAACATCAGCGGGCCCACGATCCCGCCGGTGTAGAGACCGGTCCCGGCTATGCCGGTGGCCAGGGCCGGAGCCGACGGCGTGCGGCTCACGATGGCGTAGTTGAACAGCGCCGGCCAGCCCCAGCCGCTGCCGAAGGCCAGGATC
>JAPOQG010000201.1 GCA_026710865.1 Acidimicrobiaceae bacterium | reverse complement strand
GTCCGGCTCAGACCCCAACAGATCCACAGCCTCGGCCACCGTCGTCGGGGAGGCATATCTCATGGCGGTGAGCATAGGGGGCCGCCACAGCCGTCAGTCACACCGGAATCTCGGGAGGGAGACCGGTCGTATGCACAGCCGAACCGACCCCAGAATCTCGTGGCCCGTAGAGCCGAGGGGGTACGATTCTGCTCCACTCGGGCCGGGCCGTCGGCTCGCTTGGTTCCAGGGAGGTTGTGCCCATGACGGACACATCGCCGGCCACCGCCAACCCCGGCGCCAAGGGCTACGAGCCCCAGGTTCCCATTGCGACCTCGCCGATGTTCGACTGGCCGCCGCGGCCGGTGGCGCTGCTGCGCTACCTCGTCAAGCCGGTGATGCTGCCCTACGGCATCTTCTGGGCAGCGCTGGCCGCGCTGTGCTGGCACTACCTGACACCCTCGATGGAGCGCATGGCTAGCCTGCGCCCGGGGTGGATGCTGCAGATCTACCTCCGCAACGCGCTGATCCTGGCCGCGGTGGCGGGAACGCTGCACCTGGCGCTGTATGTGAGGCGCGCCCAGCAGCAGCGCTACAAGTACGACCGGCAGTGGATGAGCACCACCAACCGCGAGTTCCTGTGGACCAGCCAGACCCGCGACAACATCTTCTGGAGCCTGGTCAGCGGTGTGACCATCTGGACCGCCTACGAGTCGCTGACCATGTGGTTCTACGCCAACGACTGGATCCCGCGGGTGGAGTGGTCCTCGGGGTGGCCGTACCTGTCGGTGCTGACCATCGGCGTGTTCCTGTGGTCGGTGACCCACTTCTACCTGAATCACCGGCTGCTGCACCTGCGCTGGTTCTACGACCACGCCCACTACCTGCACCACCGCAACGTGAACACCGGGCCCTGGACCGGCATCTCGATGCACCCGCTGGAGCACGTGATCTACTTCAGCGTCTTCGCGCTGTGGTGGGTGGTCCCGGCCCATCCGTTCATCGTGATCCTCGGCGGGCTGTTCCAGGGCGTGTCGCCGGCGGTGTCGCACTCGGGGTTCGAGCGCTTCGAGGTCGGCCGGCGCGAGGGGCGCACCGCGCCGGGCGCCGACTACTTCCATCACCTGCACCACCGCTACTTCGAGTGCAACTACGGCAACCGGCCCGTGCCCATCGACAAGCTGTTCGGCACCTTCCACGACGGCACGCCCGAAGCCCACGCCCGCATGCGCAGGCGCATGAAGGCCCGCCGAGGCGGCTGAGGGGCTGCGCGGGTAGACGCGACCACGGCGCGTTCCCGGCGGTTCGTGTCCGCTTGGCTCACGAGCCGCTCGGGCCACAGCCTCGCTTCGCGGCTCGCGAACATCCGCATGATTCACTCCCCATCCGCTCGGCCTGCCAGCCGGCGCCCGAGCCGGAGAACTCGCGGCTCGACGGACCCGCCGCCGCGGTAGCCGAGGCTGTCGGCTCGCGGGCGAAGCACCGGCAGTAGCGTTCGGGCATGGACACGCTGCAACGTTTCCGGGCCCGCCTGGGGGCCTCGGTCAGCGGGCTGTTCTCCCACGGGGAGATACCGCTGCAGCGCACTGCCGACTATCCCGGCGACGCCGGATTGTGCGGGCCGGGCTCGGTGAGCTGGAAGGCGGTCGGCGACGTGAGCGTCTTCGTCGGGGCCATACGGGCCCTGCTGGTCCAGGCCGCCCATCCCGAGGCGGTGGCCGGGGTCGACGACCACAGCCGCTACCGCGACGACCCGATGGGCCGGCTGAACCGCACCGCGTTCTACGTGACGTCGGCCACCTTCGGGGCCATGCCCGAGGTGGAGCAGGCCGTCGACCGGGTCCGGGCCGCCCACCAGGGCGTGAGCGGCACCTCGCACCGGGGGCTGGCCTACGACGCAGCGATGCCGGATCTGGCCGCCTGGGTGCACAACACCCTCACCGAGTCGTTCCTGGTCTCCTACCGGGAGTTCGGCCTGGGGCTCACCGAGGCCGAGGCCGACCGGTTCGTGGTCGAGCAGTCCCAGGTGGGAGCCATGCTCGGGGCCGCTCCCCTGCCCCAGACCGCGGCCGAGCTGCACACCTGGGTCCGCACCCATCCGGATCTGGCCCCCAGCCCCGGCATGCGAGCCGCGGTGGACTTCCTGCGCCAGCCGCCCCTGCCTGCCCGCCAGCGGTACGGCTACGGCGTGCTGATGCACGGAGCGATCAGCACCATGCCCCCCGAGCTGACCGGCGTTCTCGGCCTGAGAGCCCGCCCCGGCGCCCGGCTGGGCGCGTCGGCGCTGCTGCGATTCCTGCGCTGGGGTCTGCGCAACAGCCCGTCGTGGCGGGCCGCGCTGGACCGTTGCGGCGCCCCCTACGACCCGTCCGAGTTCCGAGAGATGCCCCGCCGTGACCACTGAGCCCGACGCCGAGACGCAGGCCCCGGCCCGATCGGCAAGCCGTACGCTGCAGGACGTGAGCGAGCCGGACGACGCCGCGCCGACCGGCCCCGTCGAGGGTGCCGAAGGCGAGAGTTGGCAGGTCGGGATGAACCTCAAGGGGTCGCTGCGCGAGGCGATGCAGGCGCCACCGACTGTGTATGAGATCGTGGGCGGCCAGCGGTTCTTCGACGAGCTGGTCGACCGGTTCTACGACGCGGTCGAGGACGACCCCCTGCTGCGGCCCATGTACCCGCGAGACATGGGGCCGTCCCGCAGGCGCCTAGCCGGCTTCCTGGCCCAGTACTGGGGCGGGCCGCCCCAGTACAGCGAGGAGAGGGGCCATCCCCGCCTGCGGATGCGGCACATGCCCTTCCCCATCGGCCTGGCCGAGCGCGATGCCTGGATGGCCCACATGACGGCGTCGCTCGACGCAGCCACCATCGCCGACGGCGCCGGCCGCCCGCTTCCCGGCGAGATCCGGGCCGCCATGTTCGACCACTTCGACAACGCGGCCACCCACCTCATCAACCGGCCCGGCTAGGAGTCCGCGCCCTCCCCGGCGCTGCCGGGCGCGGGATCAGGTATCGCGTTGTCGGCCTTCGAGCGCGGCTATGCGCTCCCCTTGGTCGGCCATCCGTTCGAGCAGGCGGCTGTGCTCGGCCAGCACGGCACTGTGCTCGACCAGCAGCGCACCGTGCTCGGCCAGTGTCGCTTCGATAGACCCGAGGCGGGTTCCCAGAGCACCGATGTCGGAGCGAAGCGCCTGCAGGAAGTAGCCGAGCATACCGAGGAAGCCTGCCCCGAGAACTCCAATGAGGGTTGCTATGACGGTCGAGTCCATGCTGGTACCTCCTGTGATGCTACCAGGCCGAGTCTCCCACGACAAGGCCATCGAAGATACCATATATATACATGTATTGACGGAGAATTAGCAACTATCTACGAATTTCGTTCAACGGTGCGGTGAGCAGGTGGCGGCCACCGAAGGCCTTGGGCGGGTGGATGCGGCCCTCGTGGAGCACCAGGTCGCCGTGGACCCACACCGCGTCGATGCCGTCGGGCGGGATCAGCGGCTCCTCGTAGCTGTTGCGGTCGGTGACCCGCTCCCAGTCGAACAGCACCAGCGAAGCGTCGGCGCCCTCGCGCAGCGCCGGGCTCGGCAGGCCCATGAACTCGCACGGCATCACCGCCAGCCGGTACACGATCTCGGCCACCGGTATGCCCAGCTCCCGGGCCATGCGCAGCGCCTTGGGGAACGACCCCAGCAAACGGGGGTGGGGCTTCTGGCCCGGGCCCGGCATCAGACCGTCGGTGCACAGCGCCATGTTGGGGCGGCGGAAGAACCTCTCCACGGTGGCCTCGTCGCCGTAGTGGCTGATGATGGACACCTCGCCCCGGTTGTGCAGGAAGAAGTCGCACACCGCGTCGTGGGCCTCGATCGACGACATGTCGGTCACCCCCGCGGCCAGCACCACGTCCGAGAAGCGCTTGCCCAGGAAATCGTCGCCCACACCCTCGAGCACCCCTGCGATCTGGACGCCCTCGAGGCCCCCGCAGAACGCCACGAAGTTGTCCCAGCCGGAGCCGTCGCCGTAGATCTTCTCGAAGGCGAACCGGCGCACGTCATCGTCGCTCAGCCGGGCCATGAACTCGGCCCGGGTTCCGGCGCGCACCTCCGGGGGGAACAGCGCATCGGCGGTCGTGCTGCCCGCGGTGTAGGGGTACATGTTGCCCAGCGTGGGAATTGACCCTGCCGCGTCGTCCAGCCGGTCGGCCACGTCTCCGAACCGGTCCCAGTTGCGGCGCCCTGCGATCTTGGAGTGCTCGCTGCAATACCCGCCGCCGCCCTCGACCGCAGCGGTTATCACCTCTTCGAGGGCCTCGATGATGTCGTCGCTCTCCGAACGGAGGTGCGGGTACAGCGCGCCCGGCTTGACCTCGTTGAACGCCCTCACCAGGGCGGTGATCTCACGCTGGTCGGAGTAGACGGCAGGGTTGTAGACGAGCCCGGTCGACAGGCCGAGGCACCACGGCGCCTCGCGGCGCACGACCTCGGCCATGGCCCGGATGTCGGCGTCGTCGGCGACCCGGTCGAGGTTGCCCATGACGGTGCGCCGCACCGCGCTGTGGCCCAGGTGCATGCCCAGGTCGGTGACGGAGCGGCCCCGGTGCCAGGCCAGGAACTCCTCGACCGTCGACCACGGCCAGTCGCGGCCGCCGGCGGGGTCGTCGCCCTCCGGGTCGCCCGGCGGGCCCGCCATGCCGTCGAGGGGCACGAGCTGGGCCGCGTACTCGGCCCGCTGGTCCGGCACGACCGGTGCCGGCGAGAGACCGTCCACGCCGCAGATGCGCCTGGTGACCCCGCCGCGCACCGCCATCTCGCAGCTGATGGGGATGCCGTGCTCGCCGACGCGGGTGCCGGCCAGGGCGCCATGGTTGTGGGTGTCGACGAAACCGGGAGCCAGCACCCGGCCATCCGCGGCGATCGTGCGCTCTGCGCCGGCTGCCGC
>JAPOQG010000242.1 GCA_026710865.1 Acidimicrobiaceae bacterium | reverse complement strand
GCGGTCGAAGGCGACCACGACCTTGTCGGGCTGGTGGTCGCGCCACAGGTTGATCAGCATCGACGTGAAGCCGAACACCGCGTTGGTGATCTGGCCCGATGCGGTGGCCATGTCGGTGGGCAGGGCGAAGAAGGCCCGGTAGGCCAGCGAGTTGCCGTCGATCAGCATCACCTTCGACATGTCGGAGAATCTACGGCAACCGCGCTCGGCCTCGGGCAGTCAGGGCGCGATGCGCTCCTCGAGCACGTCTCCGGCCACATCTTGCATGGTGCGGCGCTGCGACATGGCGGTGCGCTGGATGAACGCGTAGGCGTCCTGCTCGCTCATGCCGTGGCCGTCGATGAGCCGTCCCTTGGCCCGGTCGAGGAGCTTGCGCACCTCCAAACGGCCCTCCAGGTCGCCGACCTGGCCCTCGAGTGCCTCCATCTCCCTGAAGCGGGCCAGGGCCAGCTCCACGGCGGGTACCAGGGCGTCGCGCCGGTACGGCTTCACGAGATAGGTCATGGCTCCGGCCTCGCGGGCCTCCTCGATCAGCTCGCGTTGGCTGAAGGCGGTGAGGATCACCACCGCCGTTCCCCGCTGTGGCGCGATCCGCCGGGCGGCCTCGATCCCGTCGAGACCCGGCATCTTCACGTCGAGAATGGCCACGTCGGGACGGTGCTCGGCCACCAGCCCCACCGCGTCATCGCCCCGGCCGGTGTCGGCCACCACGTCGTAGCCCTCCTCGCGCAGCGTCTCGACCAGGTCGAGACGGATGATGGACTCGTCCTCGGCCACCACCACCCGGACCGCGCCGGAAGTGCTCACGATGCGCTGAACCGGTCAAGCAGAGCGTCCTGGTCGGCTTCCAGACGGGCGATGCGCTCGGCGATCTCGTCGCGGTGGCGCCGGAGCCTCTCAGCGTGCCGGCTCGTCTCGCGGTACTCGCGGTCGGCGATCGGCGTCTCGGACACCAGCGCTCGCAGGCGGCTCTCGTCGGCCTCGTCGCTGACCTGCAGGAGCTGCTCCTCACATACGCGCAGATCGGTCCGCAGGGTGCTCAACTGCCGTCCGATTCCCCGCAGACGGCGCTCGATCCGGTCCCGGGACATGGGACACAGTCTAGGAGCGCATCCCGCCACTGAAGAGCCAACCCCAGCTCGCTCTCGTTGCATCATCCGGCATCTATAGCCAAGAACACCTATGTGAAGTAGGTGTGGTGATGCCGTCGAGGTGCTCACCGAGGCGCACAGCACGCCACAGCGATGGGCTGGTGTTCCCGTCGCCGGTCACGGGCAGAGCGGTGTCCGAGAACACCTACGTGAAGCTGCTGCGCCACCTGGACATCCCCACCTCGGTGCACGGGCTGCGAGCCACGTTCCGTTCGTGGTGCTCAGACACCGGTGTGCCCAGAGACCTCGCCGAGATGGCATTGGGCCACGCCGTGCGCGGCGTCGATGGCGCCTACGCCAGAAGTGACGTGCTCGAGCGCCGCCGCACGCTCATGCAGCTGTGGGACGAATACATCACATAGCCTGGCCCAGATGGGGCTTGCAGAACTCGGGGGGCCTTGCCGATGACCGCTGACCCCGAGATGGAGCACCGCGAACCGGCTCGCATTCACCTTCTGTGGAAGGGTCCGCACACCTACCAGGATGTCCTGGCGATGAACGGCGACGCGGACTTCGGGATCTATCAAGTCTGTGGCCCCCATCCAGCCGGCGGCACCGAGTCTCTGCTCTACATCGGGAAAGCGAATGACCAGACCTTCGCATCGAGGTTCAGAAACCTCGACCGCCAGGAGTGGAACCCCGACAACGCGCCCTGGGAAGACAACATTCCGCTGCTGCGGTTCTTCACGGGACGGGTTCACCCGACGCAGTATGAGCAGGACCGGGGCGGCATCGATGACGAGTTGTGGGGAGCCTATATCGACATGGCCGAGAAGCTCCTGATCTGCGCACACGCCCCCAACTGGAACTCACAGCACATCGGCGGGATCAGCTACGGACACACAGATGTCTACGACGACTGCCACGTCCTCAACTGGGGAACCCGCGCATCGCTGCTGCCGGAGGTCTCCGGCGTCCGCCATGCTTGGAGCGAGTTCGAGCAGATCTGCGATGACCCGCTCATATGGACGGCAGGCCAAGCCGGACTACGCGAGCACAGGGCACACCGCTCCCGTCTGTCTGGTCCCTGACGTGGATTTGCAGTCGCCCTACGGGCAGCGGCTGCGCCACCAGCGCGCGCCGGGGGTCTGCGGCTATCACCGGGTCTGGTTCTCGCTCGTCACGCTGCGCTCGACACGACCGACACCGAGCCCCCGGATCCCCCATGACCGCCAACTCGACGCAGACGACATCGCGTAGCTGTTCGACTGTGTGGTCACACCTGCGCTCCGTCACGCCAGTCCTCATGCCGATTCTGGCCGCCGCAACCCCACACGGCAGGCTTGGCTCCCGCCTCGGGCAGGAGCCGGCCGCGGACTTCTAGAGTTGGACGACCTTCGGGGTGCCGCCGACGTGGGCGTAGCGTCCGGGTGTGCAGGTGAGCACGATGATCTGGCATTGCTTGCCTGCTGCCGCGATGGCGGCGCCCATGTTCTTGAGTCGCTGGGGGTCGCTCCATCCGAGCGCGTCATCGATCATGACGGGAGCCCCCTCGCCGTCGGGGCTGACGATGGACGCACATGCAAGCCGGCTGAGGACTCCGAGCTGTTCGCGTGCTCCGGTGCTGAGCTGGCCGACGTCGAGGGTAGTGCCGTCGAGGGTGCGGCGCACTATTCGCAGGTCGTCGGAGAGCTCCACCGCGAACGTCTGGCCGAAGACGATCCTGCCGAGCTGTTCGATGCGTTCCTTGAGCGGCCCGACGTAACGTTGGAGGGCTTGTTGGCGGTGCTTCTCGAAGGTTGCCTTCAATAGCGCGGTGGCCCTTGCGCGTGCTTCTGTGCTCTCATGCCCGCGCATGGCGTACCCGAGGCGCTCGAATGCCTCCTGGTGGCTGGTGTGCAGGCCCTTCTCGCCGCGGAGGTCCAGGCTGACGCGAAGATCCCTCTGGCGCTCCCGGTTGGACTGCAACTCCTCCCTGGCACGTCTTGTGGCGTCGCGAGCATTGTCGAGCAGGACTTCCAGAGATTCGGGGTTCGCGGCCTCCAACTCGTCCTCTACCCTTCTGAGTGCATCCTCAGCTTCCTGGGCACCATGTTGGGCTGCCACGAGCGCGGCTGTCAGAGCCTCGTCTGCTCGGTCGTCTCGGGCTGCGGCCAGTCGACGTGAGGCGTGGTCTCTGTTGTTGCGGGCATCCTTCACCTGCGATGCGAGGACTCTCTCATTGATCTGAGCTTCCTGGAGGGCCTCCTTGGCCTGTGCGACCGCGCTCTCACGGGAGTCAGTTCTTGCTTGATGCTCGTCGACCGAACGCTCCAACGCAGCAGCAATGCGTCTGGCTATGTCAAGGTCGGCGGGAAGGGGCTGGTCCTCGGGGCGTTCCTGCGGGTAGGCAGCGACTCGCGCCGAGAGTCCCTCTATCTTGCGGAGTAGAACTTCAGGGGTCAGGTCTCGAAGGCTCCGCTTCATCTCGGCGGTGGCCTCCGCGCGTCGGCGCACTGCTTCGTTCCGCTGCTGCGCCCTCGTTCTCGCCTCGGTGTGGTCAGAGACGCCGCCCTCGCCGCAGAGACGCTTGTACGCCTGCTCGGTCCTGTCGCGGCGATCGGTGATCTCCTTGGAGTCTGCTCCCGCGCTCACTCGCATGGCCACCAGTCCGGGGACGACCACGGTCACTTCGTCGTCCACTGTTACGCTTCGGGCCTCGCCTGCGGCGAGTCCGATTTCGTCTTCATCGATGTGAACTGTGACGTCTTGCAGAGCTGTGGCCTCGACTGATGCGGCGGCAGTGTCAGCGGCTGCTTTGGCCCGCTCATAGTCGAGGTGAGCCCTCTCGATTCGGGAGGCCAGGTCGTCGTCGACGGTGGCCGAGTCGAGATGGTCCTCAGCCTCTCGGAGGGCCTCGGCTGCTTGCAAGTAATCCTCTTGGCGCTCCCTGAGCTGGGCCACCTCGATCAGTTGGCGCAGGTGGTCGCGGTCATGTTGTGCCAGCCGGTGTTCGTTCTCGGCGGAGCGCAGCGCCGAGCGCGCCTCGTCGAGGTCCGCTTCCGCCTGCTTGCTGTGCCGGTCCGCTGCCGCGAGAGCCGGAGCCGCCTGCTCGGCCGCGGCTTCGAGTTCGGCCAAGGCTCTGTCTTGGCTGTCGAGGGTGTCGATCAAGTCCTGGCGTCGGTGCTGCTCGCCTGCGGCGCGGTCGCGGTCGGCCTTGGCGACGTCATGTGCGGCGGTCAGGCGCTCGCACTCGTCGCGCAGCTTCCGCGTCGAGTCCCACTGCTCGCTTAGCTCTGACTCGTCCTTCAGACAGTCAGTGAGGGTTGTGTCGAGGCGACGCTCCTCATCGACCAGACGGCTGGTTTCCTCGACATCGCCCTCGATTTCTCTCAGTTGCCGCTCGAACTCGTCGACTGCGCTCTGAGCCTCCTCTACGGCGCGCTCGGACGCCTTGCGTTCGGCGTTCGGCCGACCCTTGGGAGTCCAGTACTTGGCGTACTCCTCGGCTATGCGGTCCCACAGGGCGTCATGACGGTCCGGGGGGGGGGGGGGCTGGCGGCGAGGTCCAGCGACCTGCTCAGAGACGGCAGGTTGAGCAGGGGCAGGGTCAACTGGGTCCCCTGCTCGATTCGCAGCGCGCCCCAGAGCTGCTCATCGAGCGTTTCATCGAGGATTGCCTTCAGCCGGTCATGCGCCTCACGGCCGGTGAGATTCTCGTTGCGGGGAGCAGTGACCGCGAGGGTCGTCTGGGGCGACTTGATCCACCGCTTGCGGTACACCAACTCGTATGGGCCTGACGACAGCGCGATCTCGACCTCAGGGCCCTCGTCGCGCCCCGCGGGCCCTATCGACCGGACATCGGCGCTGCGAGACGAGTCCGGATGCTTGATGGCCAGATGCAGCGCCTCCGGCAGGGACGTCTTGCCGACCTCGTTGGGTCCCTCGACGATCGTGACCCCACTCGGCAGGAAGCTCACATCGCTGTCAGTAACACCACGGTAGTTGCGCAGCCGCACCCGATGAATCCTCATGATCGTGACTCCACCAGCCGATGCAACAGCGTCAGAGCGTCTCGGGCGGCGACGGCCTGTTCTTCGTCAGCGGGGTCCTCGGCCATCCCGCTGACTTCGAGCAGAGCCTCGTGAGCGAAGCCCGAGAGTCCGAAGTGCTCCAGGTCTGCGTCGTCGGGGACCAGTACCAAGTCGCTGCGCCGCTCCCACAATTCCAGGGCCGCCAGCAGGTCGGCGTGGTGTTCCAGCAATCTGTCGAGTCGAGCCTTCTGCGCGACCGAGACCGAGCCCACTATCGACAGCTTCACGATCGTGCGGTCCTTGTCGTCCAACCCGGCGAGCCATTCCTCGAGTTCGTCGATGTCCTCATCGGCGCTCAAGTGCCGCTCGCAGCGCAGGAACCGCCAAGTGCCCACGCCCACGCGGCGGACGTCGACCTGTCCGGCGGCGGTGAGATCCACGATCAGCACGTTCCCGGGGTCTGTCTCGTCGTAGTCGGTCGGTTCGGGCGCACCCGCGTACCAGACTCGGCCGGATGCGCCCACGTCGGTCGTCGAGTGGCGGTCCCCCAGAGCGACGTAATGGATCACACCACCGTCGAGCAACTCCTCGAGGCGGTCCAGGGCGATCAGCTTCGGATCGACCGGGTTCGGCGACATCGAGTCGACCGCGCCGTGGCCCACGACGATGCGGACCGCATCGGTCGGCCCGAGCCCCTCGCAGGCGGCAGCTGCCAGGTCGGAGGTCGGGTGCTTGTTAGGCCACGGCGCAGGAACCAACTCGACGCCGTGCGACAACTCCACCGGACTCTCACTCTCGAGCACCCGCACGTTGTCGGGCCGCTGTTCGACGAACGCAGGCGACCGGAAGATGGACGATGCATCGAGGGGGTCGTGATTGCCCGGCAGCAGGAAGAACGTCACCTGCGGGTTGGCCCTCATCTTCTCGAAGGCCCGCACGAGAACCTGCCTGGAGACCTGGTTCGACTCGAACACGTCGCCGCAGACCACCACGAACGCACAGTTCTCCTCGACGGCCAGAGCACCGATCCTCTCGACGGCGTCGAGCCGCGCCGCGTCGAAGCGAGCCTGGGCCTCGCCGCGCAGAAAGTGCCGGGGCATACCAAGCTGCCAGTCACCGGAATGCACAAACTTGACCACGGCACTTCCCCCCGTTGAACCGGTTAGGTGGATAACGGCGGCGGTGGTTCCCGCGGTGCAACAATATACAGATCACGTATTGATGTCGAGACCGTGCACGTCGAGACCGTGAACACCGAGACGGCGGAGGCAACACCGGCCTAGGCCACGCCGCCGTGCATGGGCGGCTTTGGACCACAATCTCGGTAACGAACCGGCCGCAGAGATCTAGGACTAGGCCGGGCGATGATCGTTACTCATGTCTGTAGGTTCCCCTTGGGGAGGCCAGGCTGGACGTGACGCCGCAGCTGCCGGCCGAGTGCGAGTGGATCTCGGCCGTGCGGTGTGTCGGGCCGCGCGGGTCTTGGGTGGGCGCATGAGCCTGAGCGCGCCGCCGCCGGTGCTCGCCTGACGCTGTGATGGCACGCGACGGCGAGCGAGGGGTGTCTACTCTTCTCTGCGTGGTTGACCCTGGGGGTTCAGCGAACCAGCCCGCCGCCGGTTCGGGGGTGTGTGGTGATTGTGGTGCTGTGATGGTGCTGCGCACCGCGAAGCAGGGCCCGAACGCCGGCGGAGAGTTCTGCGGTGTCGGCGGGGTACTGGCTGGCCGACTGCATGGTGTTGCTAGGTGAGTCTCCTGACAGCCTTTGAGCGTTCTCGGGGTCGCGGCTCAGCAGCGCCCCCGCCACGTTCAGGACCATCTGATTCGCGGTTTCCTCGGGATGCCATGGGCCATCCTGGATCCGCCACCGCAGCGGGGCCTGCCCGGACGGGCTGGCGGCCTGCCCGGCTCCCTGGTCGGGCCAGGGCCAACGGCGCAGCACCCCGCGCAGCTACATCCTCCGCGCGGGGTTCAAGTGCGGGGTACTCGATTGCGTCCCGGGGCGCTACCAGCCGAGGTCGATGTCGGTGCCGGCGCTGCGGCTGGGGTCGATCCTGGTGCCGGTGCGGAGGTCATAGCCGGTGAAGGTCTCGTCGGCGAGTTCGATGATGTGGCGGGCTAGTGTCACCGCTGGGGCTGTTGGGGCCAGGGCGTCGAGTTCGTCAGCCGCGATGGCGGTCACAGATGTTGCGGCTTGCGCTATAGGTGGCGCCATTGTCTCCACTGTGGCCAAGTCGATGTCGGGGCGGTCCGCGATGTAGGTGCCGGCACCGCGCCAGATGCTCACATCTCCATAGGGGGCGTCACCGCGGGCGACGGTGTTGGTCTCAAGTTCCGCCAGCGCGGCGCGTACGTCGTTTGTGCGGTTGCCCGCGAGTGGCACCAGCAGGTCGATGCGGTGCTTGTGCGGCGCGGGGACGCCGTGCGCGGCTGCTAGGGCCTTGAGCGCGGTCTCGGTGGCCATCGCAGCCGCTGAGCACACATCCACCAGCCGCCACAGGGTCACGTGGTCGACCTCAGGCACCAGCAACTCCCAGTCGTCAGGGCGCATCGAGCGCGTCATGGCCGCAAGGGCCTTGGTGGCCTCTTCGAGACGGCCGAGGGCCTCGTCGGTGTTGTTGTCAGCCAAACCGATCTCCTTGTCCCATCGCACCGCCCCAGCGGGCCGGTCCACCAACACCACCACCGACGACGAGATCGCGGCTTCAAAGGACGCTGATACCTCCTGTGTGCGGCGCCGCCACTCGGCCCGGTCGGTCACAAACACCTCAACAGGGCTGTGAACCACACTCTCAGCGGCCTCGCACAACGCGCTGCGAATACCGTGCCGCTGCGAGTAGTCGATGTCATCAAAGACCGCCACCAAGTCGATGTCGCTGCCAGCAGTGGCGCGGCCACAAGCCACCGACCCGAACAACAACACCCGACCCGCACCAGCAGCAGCCACACACTCAGCAGCCCGCTGAGCCTCACGCACCGTCGGCACCCGCACCGTCGTCGTGGTGGCCATGACCCACAGCCTACAACCCGACCCAGAACCAACCAGCAGCCCCGAGCCGCCTCATCGCAGCCCGCGAAGGTTGCACCGCTGGCCGGGGTGTCCGCAGCGGACCCCGGTGTTGACCCAACGGACTCCCTGCTGCAGCCACCTTGCAACGGCTGCACGGCGTAGAGATCGACCCGGCATCTGTGGATCCCGCCCTGCGACTGCCGTTGAGGTTGAGTTCGGCCCCCATCTCTCGGAGGAGCTGCACGAATAGTCACGGCGATGCCAACCACGTCCGTGTGGCGTACGGCTAGATCCCGATGTGCATCGGATAGCCGGTCTCGTCGAACTCACTCTCGCCCAGGCAGATCGCGTCGTCCGAGGCAATGCGCCGAGCCGTCCACGACGTTAGGCCGCAGCCGGTCCGGTCCAGAGCCGTGGCACCCCGTCGAGTCCACCTCGTGACGCACCAACGCCACAACGATGCGGTCGAGGGGGTCTTGCTCCTCGCCTGACGGCGATGCTGCTATCACGCCGGCTGGGCGCTGGCGAAGATCTCCTCCGCTCGTGCCTTGATCCGGCGATGCCGCCCGGGGTCGGCCACAGCGCTGAGGTGCAGGCCGTCGTCGTGGTCGTCGTCGTAGACCTCCAGGCGCACCCTCAACCCGGCGCCTGCCCGCTCCAGCAATCCCGCAAGCTCTGCCACTGTCGGGCGGTGAGCGCCCGAACAGATGCGACCCAGCACCTCGGCGTCAACGCCCGCAGCCACAGCGAAGGCCTCCGCGCCGCCGGATGCTTCAGCTATGGCCGAGCGCACCAGCACAGCCCCCCAGCCTCCGGCGTCATGGCGGCCCTCGGCTGCCCCGATGTGTCGGGCCGGGGCCGGGTCCTCACCCGCCCAGTCCGGCTGCGCTCCAACCGGCGGCCCCGCAGGCGGCGCACCCAGGTCCTCGCGAAGCGCCCGCCTTTATGGCGCAAGGAAGAGTGCCCGGAGAGGGATTCGAACCCTCACGCCCTTGCGGGCGGCGGATTTTGAGTCCGCTGCGTCTGCCAGTTCCGCCATCCGGGCCGGAACGGGCCGCAGCCTACCGGGGACAGTTCCGCCGGGCCGCGGCCGAGGCCCCGGGGTAGCACCCGACGCCGGGCCGTCTAGCCTTTGAGGTCTTGCCGGGGCGGCCAGTCGACGAATCGAGCAAACCCTGCCATGAGCAACTCCAATGAAACGCGAACGGGCCGCGGCGAGTCTGAACATGAACCGGGCCGGAACATCGGCGGGTCCATCGTCGCGGTGAGGGAGATCCACCGATGATCGTCTTCATGTATCCGGGCCAAGGCTCGCAGCAGCCCGGCATGGGCGAGGCCTGGATCGACCACCCCTCCTGGGAGCTGGTGGCGGAGGCGTCCGAGGTCACCGACCGCGACGTGGCCCGCCTGCTGCTGACCGCCGACGCCGCGGAACTGACCGAGACCCGCAACAGCCAGCTCTCGACCTTCGTGATGTCGATGGTGACGCTCGACGCGGTGACCCGGCTCGGCACCGAGGCCGCCGGCCACGCCGGCCACAGCCTGGGCGAGTACTCGGCGCTGACCGCGTCCGGCGTGCTCGACTTCGGCGACGCCGCCGCTCTGGTGGCCGAGCGGGGCAACGCCATGCAGGCCGCCGCCGACGAGCGCGAGGGCACGATGGCGGCCATCCTCGGCCTCGACGACGACGACGTGCAGATCGCCTGCAGCCGGGCCCCCGGCGAGGTGTGGCTGGCCAACCACAACGCCCCCGGCCAAGCCGTGATCGCGGGCACCCATGAGGCCATCGACAAGGCTGCGGCCATAGCCCGCGAGCTCGGCGCCAAACGGGTCATGCCCCTCCAGGTGGGCGGCGCCTTCCACACGCCGTTCATGGCGCCGGCCCGGGACCGGCTGGCCAAGGCCATCGACCGCACCGAGTTCCGCGACCCCGAGGGGACGGTTGTGGCCAACGTCGACGGGGCAGAACACGGCCGCGGCGTCGAATGGCCGGACCTGCTCAAGGCACAGCTCACCAGCCCCGTGCGATGGCGCCAGACGCTCATGACCCTCAACGACGCCGGGTTCACCACCTTCGTGGAGCTTGGACCCGGGGAGGTCCTGGGACGTCTCGTCAAGCGCACCCTCAAGGGCACCCGGCCCCTGTCGGTGGCCGTTCCCGAGGACCTCGACAGCCTGCTGGAGGCGTTGGCCGCCACACCGGCGAGCGCCTCGGCGGCCCTCGAGGGCGAGTACCTGTTCGCCACCGAGCGACTGGTGGTCAGTCCCGCCAACGGCGTCTTCGAGGCCGGCGAGGGGATCGCCGTGGGAGCGTCGGTCGGTGTGGGCCATCTCATCGGCCGGGTCGGCGACCACGACGTTCGCAGCCCCTTCGCGGGCGAGCTGATGGGGGTCCTGGCGCTGGAGGGCGAACGGGTCACGGCCAGCCAGCCGATCGCATGGCTGCGGACGGTCTGACAGGATCTTTGGGAAACGACGGGGAGGTCTGATGGGCGCAAAGGTGATCGGGATCGGCACTTCACTGCCCGAGAAGGTCCTCACCAACGACGACCTGGCCGCGATGATGGACACCAGCGACGAGTGGATCCGGGAGCGCACCGGCATCCGCGAGCGCCGTATCGGCCTGCCCACCTCCACCATGGCCATCGAGTCGGGCCGGGCCGCCATGGAGATGGCCGGCCTCGGGCCCGACGACATCGACCTGTTCATCCTGGCCACCACCACGCCGGACCAGCGGGTGCCTGGCACCGCGGCGGTCACCCACGCCGAGCTGGGACTCGGCTGCGGGGCCTTCGACCTGAACGCGGCCTGCGCCGGCTTCACCTACGGGTTCGTCACCGCCAACGCCATGATCGACGCGCCCAGCGGCCCGCAGCGGGTGCTGCTCATCGGCGCCGACGCGCTGTCGCCGCTCACCGACTGGTCCGACAGGGGCACCGCCATCCTCTTCGCCGACGGCGGCGGGGCTGTGGTCCTGGAGCGCACCGACCACCCCACGCTGCTGGGATGGGATCTGGGCGCCGACGGCAATCACCGGCGGCTGCTGATGGGCGACCACGACTCCTTCATCACGATGGAGGGCCGCGATGTGTTCAAGGTGGCGGTCCGGGCCGTGTCCGAATCGGTGCTCACCGCTCTCGACCGGGCCGGCGTCAGCCCCGAGGAGGTCGACGTCCTGCTCCCCCACCAGGCCAACATCAGGATCATCGAGGCCATCTGCAAGCGCAGCGGCATCGACTTCGCCAAGAGCCACAACGTCATCGACCACACCGGCAACAACTGCGCAGCCACCATCCCGCTGTCGATGGCCAAGGCCCACGCCGACGGGGCGCTCGAGCCCGGAGCGATCGTGGTGATGACCGGTTTCGGGGCGGGCATGACCTGGGCGTCCACGGTGGTCCGGTGGTGAGGCGCAGCTCGTGAGCGACGCAGAGGGCGGGGCCGACGGACCCGCTCAGCGGGTGGCTCTGGTCACCGGCGGCAACCGGGGCATCGGACTGGCGACCGCCCGGCGGCTGAGCCGGGCCGGGTACCGGGTGGCGGTGACCTACCGCAGCGAGCCGCCCCCCGACGCCGACGCCCACAACCTGACGTGCGTGCGCTGTGACGTGACCGACGCCGAGTCGGTTGCGGCCGCCCTGGCCGAGACGACCGAGCGGCTCGGGGCTCCCGAGATCGTGGTGTGCAACGCCGGAATCACCCGCGACAAGCTGGTGCTGCGCATGTCGGAGGACGACTTCGCCGCGGTGATCGACGCCAACCTCGCGGGCGCCTTCCGGGTGGCCAAGCAGGCGGTCCGGTCGATGGTGCGAGCCCGCTGGGGCCGCATCGTCTTCATCTCGTCGGTGTCGGGCATCGCCGGCCAGGCCGGCCAGGCCAACTACGCGGCCTCCAAGGCCGGGCTGATCGGCCTGGCCCGGTCGCTGGCCAAGGAGTTCGCGTCCCGCAATGTGACCGTGAACGTGATCGCCCCCGGGGCCTTCAGCACCGACATGCTGGCCGCACTCAACGACGACCAGCTCGGCGCGATAGTGGAGCGCGTCCCGCTCGGAAGGGTCGGAGACCCCGACGAGTTGGCGGCGGCCGTCGAGTTCCTGGTCTCTGAGGACGCGAGCTACCTCACCGGTATCGTTCTTGCTGTGGACGGCGGCCTCTCGATGGGCTGAGGCGCCGTCTGCGGCAGCGACACCGGCCCGACCGCAAGCCAGAAAAATGGAAGGACAGGACCGTGGATGAGAACTTCGAGCGCTTCAAGCAGTGCACCGTTGAGGTGCTGTCGGTGGACGAGGCCGATGTGGTGCCCGAGGCAGACTTCGCAGACGACCTAGATGCTGACAGCCTCGACATCGTCGAGCTGGTGATGGCCCTCGAGGAGGAGTTCGACGTGAATGTCGACGAGGAGGAGCTCGAGGGCGTGGGCACCGTCGCGGAGGCCTTCGAGCTGGTCACTTCGAAGCTCTGATGGGGTCGCAGCCCTGATGGGCAGCCCTGATCGCAGGCGAGTAGCGGTAACCGGCCTCGGCGTAGTGTCGGCGGCCGGCATCGGCGCCGAGGCCTACTTCGAGGGCTTGTGCAGCGCCGCGCCCGTCGGCGAGCGGCGGGTCACCGGTTTCGACCCGAACGACCACTTCGAGAGCCCGAAGGAGGCCCGCCGGGCCGACCCCTACACGCAGTTCCTGGTGGCCGCCGCGGACCAGGCCCTCGCCCAGGCCGGCGAGACAGAGGCCGACCCGACCCGCTGCGGCACCATGATCGGCACCGGCGTGGGCGGCATCACCACCCTGGAGCACCAGATCGGGGTGCTGAAGGAGAAGGGCGCCCGCAGGGTGTCCCCGTTCCTGGTCCCGATGATGATGGCCAACGCCGGCGGGGCGACCCTCTCGATGCGCTACGGCTGGATGGGTCCCTCCGAGAACGTGGTCACCGCGTGCGCGGCCAGCACCCACGCGGTGGGCAACGCGGCCCGGCTCATCGCTGACGGCCGCTGCGACGTGGTGCTGGCGGGGGGCTCCGAGGCGCCGTTCACGCCCACCGCGATGGCCGGCTTCACCAACATGACTGCGCTGTCCTCCAGCGGCGTCAGCCGTCCCTTCGACGCGGGCCGGGACGGGTTCGTGATGGCCGAGGGCGCGGCCGCGCTGGTCCTGGAGGACTGGGACACGGCCCAGGCTCGGGGCGCGACGATCCTCGCGGAGGTTCTCGGCTCGGCATCGACCGCCGATGCCCACCACATCACCGCGCCGTCGCCGGGCGGCAGCGGCGCGGTCCACTGCATGCAGCTCGCGCTCGACGACGCCGGTGTGCGCCCCGCCGACGTGGTCCACGTCAACGCCCACGGCACCTCTACTGATCTCAACGACGCGGCCGAGGCCGAGGCGCTGTCGAAGGTGTTCGGAACCTCGCCGGGACCGCTGGTCACGTCGACGAAGGGCGTCACCGGCCACAGCTTGGGAGCCGCCGGCGCTCTGGAGGCGCTGGCGGTAGTGCTGGCCATGCAGAAGAGGCTGATACCGCCCACCGCCGGACTCACCGCGCTGGATCCCGAGCTGCCGCCGATCAGTGTGGTGATGGGAGAGCCGGCGCCTTGGGAGCCGGGCGTGTCGATCTCCAACTCTTTCGGCTTCGGGGGCCACAACGGCACGCTGGTGATCGCCCCGGCCGGATAGCGCGATCGCCTGCGGCTTTCGTCGTACTTCGCTGGAATAATCCCAGGTTTCTACGACCAAAGCCGGTCGGGATGCAGGTAAGGCGTCAGGCGTCGGCGATCACGAACATCAGGTCACACTCGGCGGCGACCTTCCCGTCGAGCAGGGCCCGCCCCGAGCCCCGGCCGGCCCGGCTCGACAGGCGGGTCATCTCCGCCTCGAGCTCGAGCGTGTCTCCGGGCCCGACCCGGCGCCTGAAGCGGGCCCGGTCCATGCCTCCGAACAGCGGCAGCCGCCCGGCATAGCGATCGTCCGACAGCAGAGCCACCGCGCCGAGCTGCGCGATGGCCTCGCACATGAGCACTCCGGGGACGGTGGGCACCCCCGGGAAGTGGCCCTCGAAGAAGGGCTCGTCGCCGCGGAGATGCCAGCGGCCACGAGCCCGTTCTCCGGGGACCAGTTCGGTTACCTCGTCCACGAACAGGAACGGCTCGCGGTGAGCGATGACCTCCTCAGGACGGGGCAGGCCCATGATCGGCCCGGGCCGGGGACGGTGTTCAGCCCCTGGCGGCGGACTTGAGCCTGGTGCCGGGCTGGATCTTCACCCCGGTGGACGCGGGAACCGACACCGACTCGCCCGTCTGCGGATTCCGTCCCATCCGGGCGGCGCGCTCCACCGTCGAGATCTTCAGGTAGCCGGTCAGGTTGACCTCGCCTCCGGCGGCGACCTGGTCGCAGGCCAGCTCGAGGAGTGCGTCGATGCACTTCGCGGCATCGGCTTGGGACACGCCGGCTCTGAGAGCCACAGCACCAACAACATCACGCTTGTTCATTTCTTCGTTGCTCCTTTGCGATGACGGCGCCGGTCGCCGCACCGTTTGCGGCCCGCGACTCTAGGGGAGGCC
Organism: Acidimicrobiaceae bacterium; assembly: GCA_026710865.1. GTDB lineage: Bacteria > Actinomycetota > Acidimicrobiia > Acidimicrobiales > Aldehydirespiratoraceae > Aldehydirespirator. The sequence continues at coordinate 12,014 of JAPOQG010000242.1, read as the reverse complement.
ATCGGGATTGTTGCGGATGCTTCCTGCCGACCGGCGTGGTGGCCGCGGCCGAACGGTCGGTCAGCGGCGGACGACGACCGAGGAGCCGTGGCCGAAGAGGCCCTGGTTGACGGTGATCCCCACCTGGGCTCCCTCCACCTGCCGGGCACCGGCGGTGCCCCGGAGCTGCCAGACCAGCTCGCAGACCTGGGCAATGGCCTGGGCCGGAACGGCCTCGCCGAACGCCCCCAGGCCGCCGCTGGGGTTGACGGGCAGCCGCCCGCCGATGGCGGTGTCGCCGTCCCTGAGCAACTGCTCGGCGTCGCCGGCGGCGCAGAATCCGAGCTGCTCGTACCAGTCGAGCTCCATGGCCGAGGACAGGTCGTACACCTCGGCCACGTCGATGTCGTCGGGACCGAGCCCGGCCTCGGCGTAGGCCCGGGCGCCGATCGACTCCTTGAATCCGACCGTTGCGGTGGTCGAGCCGGCCAGCGAGTCCGCGGCCAGGTACGGCAGGTCGATCACCGGGTCCGGGTAGGTGGGAGACACCGTGGAGATCCCCGCCACCCGCACCGGGTTGCGGTGGCCGTGGTCGCGGGCCCATTCCATGGACGAGACCACCAGGGCCGCTCCCCCGTCGGAGGTGGCGCAGATGTCGAGCAGCCGCAACGGGTCGGAAACCACCGGCGAGTTGCGCACGTCGTCGAGGCCGTACTCCTTGGTGAAGCGGGCACTCGGGTTGTGGGCCCCGTGGCGGGAGTTCTTGACCTTGACCATGGCGAAGTCGTCGGTGGTGGCCCCGTAGAGGTCCATACGGCGCCGGGCTTGCAGGCCGAAGTAGACCGGGTTGGTGGCGCCGACCAGATGGAACCGCAGCCAGTCGATGTCGTCGGGCCGGTGGCCCTCGTTGGGGGCCAGAAAGCCCTTGGGGGTGGTGTCGGCTCCCACCACCAGCGCGACTTCGCAGGCGCCGGAGAGGATCTGGCCCCGGGCCACCTGCAGCGCGGTGGCTCCCGAGGCGCAAGCCGAGTAGCTGCTGGCCAGCTGGGCGCCGGTGAAGCCCAGCGCCCGGGCGAAGGTCGAGCCGGCCACGTAACCCGGGTAGCCGCAGCGCACCGTCACCGCGCCCGACACGAAGCCGACATCCGCGTAGTCGACGTCGGCGTCAGTGAGGGCGTCACGGGCCGCGGCCACCCCGTACTCGGTGAAGTTGCGGCCCCACTTGCCCCACGGGTGCATCCCCACGCCGAGGACGGCGATCTCGTCCATGGCTCAGTCCTCCAGTGCCGTGGCCGCCACCGGGCGCCACTTCCAGACCAGATACTCGTGTTCGTCGTCGCGGTAGAGGGTGTCGGTGGTGAGCTCCATCTCCATGCCCACCTCCAGGTCGTCGGGCCCGACGCCGGCTACGCACTGCCCCAGTACCACCATCTTCTCGGCCTCGAGTTCCACGGCCGCGACGGTGATCGGCTCGTAGGGCTCGGAGGTCACCACGAACGGCGGCGGAGGCGGGTAGTGGCTGGTCGTGTAGGACCACACCCGTCCTCGCCGGCTGAGCAGCACCTCCTCGAGCTCGACCGGACCGACCCGGGGGTCGGCGCCGCCGAGGTGCTTGGGGAAGAAGTACGACTCGGTGCCCGGCACCCGGCCCCCGATAAGCCGCGGCTCGTCGGCGTCGGTGGTGAACAGCCCCTCCACCGCCGGCGCCCTCGTTCTCTGCATGGAGCGCAAGGCTAGCGACAAGGGCCGCTCAAGCCCGGGCAGAAACGGAGGTGCGACGCCGGACTCCTGATGCTGCGATTGCGGCAACCGACCGGCGCCGCGAGTCGCTGTGGTAGAGATGGAGTAGATGGAACTCCCACAGCGCAGACGCCTGGTGATGCGGGCTGCGGCTGCGCTGGCCGTGCTTGCGGCGTTGCTGGGTGCAGCGCCAGCAGCAGCGGAGGCCCAGTCGACGGATGCAGGCTACTTCAGCGACGACGACGGCAGCGTGCATGAGCCGGCTCTGGATGCACTGGCGGCTCGAGGTGTGCTGGCCGGCATCGAGTGCGGCGAGGGTCTGATCTGCCCCAGCAAGCCGCTCAAGCGCTGGGAGATGGCGGTGTGGCTGGTGCGGGTGCTCGACGGCGCCGAGCCCGCAGCCGTCGAGGCTGAGCGCTTCTCGGATGTCGACTACGACCTGTGGTGGGCGCCCTTCGTCGAGCGACTGTTCGACATGGGCATCACCGGCGGCTGCCGTCGCGAACCATTGCGGTACTGCCCCGACAGCAGCGTGACCAGGGCCCAGATGGCGACCTTCCTCACGAGGGCCTTCGAATTCGAAGCAGCCCCTTCGGCGGGCTTCACCGATGGCAGCGACGGAAGCCACAGCGCCGATATCGACGCTCTAGCGGCAGCGGGCGTCACCGCGGGCTGCAGCCGCGAGCCGTTGCGGTACTGCCCCGCCGACCCAGTCACCAGGGCTCAGATGGCCACCTTCCTGGGCCGAGCCTCGGGCCTCATCGAGTTGCCCGCCTCGGTGCGGTTCACCGCCGTCGACGACGGGTGGCGGCATACGTGCGGCCTGCGGGCCGACGGCGCCGTCGTCTGCTGGGGCGACAACGAGCACGGCCAGGGCGAGGCCCCGTCCGGGGAGTTCAGCGCGATCTCGGTGGGCGCCGACCACTCGTGCGGCCTGCGGGCCGACGGCGCCGTCGTCTGCTGGGGCGACAACGGACTCGGCCAGGCTGATACGCCCACCGGCACCTTCACGGCAGTGGCGGCCGGAGACAGGCATACCTGCGCGTTGCGCAGCGACGGGACGGTCTCCTGCTGGGGCTACGATTCCGCCGGCCAGGCCGACCCTCCGGGTGACTCCTTCACCTCGGTGAGCGCCGGCTTCCGCCACAGCTGCGGAGTGCGCTCCGACGGTGCCGCCGTGTGCTGGGGCGACAGCGCCGAGGGCCAGGCCGACCCTCCGGACGGCGATTTCCGCGAGGTGGGAGCCGGAAACCACCACAGCTGCGGGCTGAGGTCCGAAGACTCGACGATCGTCTGCTGGGGCTCGGACTCCACCCGCCAGCTGGTCGCTCCGAGCGGGCCCTTCAAGGCCGTGAGTCTCGGTTGGCGGCACACCTGCGGGCTGCGCGCCGACGGAACCGCGGTGTGCTGGGGGCAGGGACGCTCGGGAGTGACGAGGACGCCGAGCGGGGAGTTCACCCATGTCAGCGCGAGCATCGGCCATGACTCCGTTCGCGCCTGCGGCGTGCGGGTCGATGGAGCCGCCGTCTGTTGGGGCCGGGCTGACTACGGTCGGCCGAAGCCGACCGAAGGCGCCTTCGAAGAGGTGAGCGCGGGCGATGGGCACGCCTGCGCGGTCCGCGCCTCCGGCGAGGTCGCCTGCTGGGGCAGCAACAGCAGGCAACAGGCCGAGGCGCCCGACGGCGAGCTCCGAGCGGTGGCCGCAGGCGGAACCCACTCATGCGGCGTGGGGATCGACAATGCGATCGTGTGCTGGGGGAAGCCGGATTTTGGGCCGTTCCGCGCCCCCGAGGGCGAGTTCGGCGCGGTGGCCGCGGGCCGTCGGCACTCTTGCGGATTGCGGCTGGATGAGGCGGTCGTCTGCTGGGGCGAAAACGGTTCGGGCGAGGCGGACGCTCCGCAAGGAGCGTTCCGTGCCCTCGGGCTGGGCAGTTGGCATTCTTGCGCGGTCAGCACCGACGGCGCCGTCACCTGCTGGGGCAACAACAGCAACGGTCAGGCCGCGGCCCCTGACGGCGAGTTCGTCTCGGTCGCTGCGGGCTCCTGGCATTCGTGCGGTCTTCGCGCTGACGGCGCCGTCGTGTGCTGGGGCGCGGGAGGCGAAGCGCAGCTGCGCGTTCCCGAGGGGCAGTTTGCGGCCGTCGCATCGGGGGATCTCCACTCGTGCGCGATCGACGTCCACCGCGCCGTGGTGTGCTGGGGCTCGAACGAACACGGTCAGCTGGATGCCCCCGGCGGCGAGTTCGTGGCGGTCGCCGCCGAGCGTCTGCACTCGTGCGCGGTCCGGGCCGACGGGACGGTCGCCTGCTGGGGCCGCGCCGGCTACCGGGCGCCTCCGCCCGGCGTCCAGCGCTTCGTCCGGTTCGACCATCCGGACCCCGGCAGTTGCCGCCCGCACGGACCGGACGGCGTCACCGCGGGGTTCCCGCTGCCGTCGTGGGCGGCGTCGTCGCTGGGCACGCTCCGCGTGGCCGTGCTGTTCGTGGACTTCCGGGACGCTCCGGCGGGCCACTCCACCCGCCAGGAGGCCGGACTGGGCCTGCCCTTCGCTGAGAGGTACCTCGAGGCGGTCAGCTACGGCCGGCTCGACGTCGAGTTCGATCCCTTCCATGGCTGGCTGCGGGCCGCGCATGGCGTCGAGCACTACCTGACCGAGCGCGGGTGGGTAGGACGCGCTCTAACCGCCGAGGCCGTGCAACTGACCGACCCGGACATTGACTTCGACAGCTACGACATGATGATGGTCGTGACGCCGAGCTCGCACCTGTCGGGCGGCAACTCCCTGGGAGCAGTCCGCACCGACGACGCCTACATCCCAGCGGTACAGGTCAACATCCAACCGATCGGGCAGCCGATCGAGCCGTGGCCTTGGGGCCGGACGGCCGCCCATGAGATGGCTCACGGCCTCGGCCTCGCCGACCTATACGCCTACGACGACAGCCGCTTCGGCGGACCTGATCCGCCTGCCGATCGGTCATGGGTCTATTCCACAATGGGCCTAATGAGCCTGCGGGTCCGTTTCATCGCCGACATCGAGGACCCGCGCTTCGCCTATGACGTGCGCTTCCCGGATGGTTTCCGCTTCACCGACTACCAGTTGAGCCCTCACGCGTTCGAAATGCTGGCGTGGAGCCGCTGGCAGCTCGGCTGGCTGGACGCCTCGCAGGTCGTGTGCATTGACGACGATCAGGCGACGGTCGCCCTGAGCCCGGTCGCGGCCCCTGACGGCGGAACGGCCATGGCCGCCGTGCCTCTCTCGGGACACGGGACGCTCGTGATCGAGAGCCGGCGCAAGATCGGCTACGACGCCGACCTCGACCAGGCTTTTGCCGACGGAGCGGCCGCGACGCTGCCGACACTGGTGACCGAGGGCGTGCTCGTGTACACCGTCGACGCGTCGCTCCCTACGGGCGAACTCCCGCTGACGGTGGCGGGCGACAGCGGCGACGGCAGCGTCGGAGACTATCCGGTGCTCACGGTGGGCCAGAGCGTGACAGTGAGGGGCTACACCATCTCCGTGGTCGCCGACGACGGTGACACTCACACCGTCACCATCACCAAGGACTAGAGGGGACTGCAAGGAGCTGACTCCGCCGACACGCGGCTGGGGCGCGGCTAGCGTGCCCATCCATGAGCTCGTATCGATCCATCTCGGCGTGGGACGACTTCCCCGTCCACCAGACCTCTGAGTACGTGCGCCACCCGGCGACCTCGGACCGCAACTTCTACGACCGCTACTACTTCAACCTGCATCCGTCCAGCGGCGAGTACTTCGCCATCTTCGGGCTCGGTCAGTACCCCAACCTGGGCACCACTGACGCCTACCTGGCGGTCACCATGGGCGACGACCACAACGTGGTGCGGGCCAGCAAGCCGCTGACGGATCGGGCCGACATCTCGGTCGGGCCGGTGCGCATCGAGGTGGTCGAGCCGCTGCGCAGGCTGCGGGTGATCGTGGAGCCCGGGCGGCCGGCCGACTCCCAGCTGGCCATGGACGTCACATGGACCGCGCCCGTAGACCCCTTCGAGGAGCCCCGCCAGTACCTGCGGGCCCGGGGCACGGTCGTGTTCGACACCCAGCGGTTCGCGCAGCTGGGCCGCTGGGAGGGAACCCTCAACGTCGCGGGGACCGATGTCGCGGTCACCCCGGACCGCTGCGGCGGGGCCCGGGACCGGTCGTGGGGGGTGCGCCCCGTGGGTGAGAAGCAGCCCGACGGGATCCGCCAGACCATCTCGGCGCTTCCGGGCATGTGGAACTACATGCCGGCCGACTTCGGCGACCACTGGGTCATCTACCTGTGCCACGAGGAGCCCGACGGCAACAGGACCATGCAGACCGGGATGCGGGTCTGGACCGATCCCGAGCGGCCCCGCGACTACCTCGGGCGCCCCGAGTGGACCCACGACACCATCAGCGGCAGCCGCCTGCTGTCGGGGTCCCATATCGCGTTCGGTGACGCGCCCGGCGGGCCGATCACCGTCGATGTCGAGCCGCTGGCCACCAACTTCATCTCCATCGGCGCGGGCTACGGCGCCGAGCCCGACTGGCGCCACGGCATGTGGCAGGGCGAGGAGCTGGTGGAGCAGGCTCTCTCGTACAAGGTGAGCGAGATCCGGGGCCTGGGACAGTACGGGGTGGTGGACTCGGTGGCCCGCTTCACCTACGACGACCCGGTCCGCGGCCCGCAGGAGGGCTACGGACTGTACGAGCACGGCTTCTTCGGACCATTCCCCAAGCTCGGCCTGGCCGACCGGGGCGACCTCTTCGCCTAGAGGCCGAGCACGCCCGTTCGCGACTCCCGTATAGGGGCGGCCGAGCCCTTCGGGTAGATTCGCGCAACGATGACAGACAGCAGACGGACCAGGCTCAGGTTCGACGATCTCCGCGACCGGCGAGCCTTCCAGAGCCGGCACATCGGTCCGACCCCCGAAGACATATCCGAGATGCTCGCGGTGGTGGGGGTGGCAGACCTCGACGAGTTGATCGACCGCACCGTCCCCCACGACGTCCGCCAGCGCGAGCCCATGGAGCTGCCCACCCTCGGGCCCCGCCTGACCGACTACGACGAGCTGCTGGAGATGGCCCGCTCGAACCGCCTGGCCGTGTCGATGCTCGGCATGGGCTACCACCACACCATCACCCCGGCCGTGATACGCCGCAACGTGTTCGAGAATCCGGGCTGGTACACGGCCTACACCCCGTACCAGCCCGAGATCTCGCAGGGCCGCCTGGAGGCGCTTCTCAACTTCCAGACCATGGTCAGCGAGCTGACCGCCATGGACATCGCCAACGCCTCGCTGCTGGACGAGGCCACTGCCGCGGCCGAGGCCATGACCCTGCTGCACCGCGTCGGCCGGGGACGCCAGGGCGACCGCTTCGCGGTGGACGAGGCCTGCCATCCCCAGACCATCGCGGTGGTCGAGGCCCGAGCCGAGCCCATCGGCCTCGAGGTGGTGGTGTGCGACCCGGCCACCGCCGACCTCGACGGAGTGTTCGGCGTGCTGGTGCAGTACCCGGGCACCACCGGAGCCGTCCCCGACCTGCGATCCATCATCGAGCGGGCCCACGGATCGGACACGCTCGTGGCCGTCGCCGCCGACCCGCTGGCGCTGTGCGTGCTCACCCCGCCGGGTGAGATGGGCGCCGACGTGGTCGTGGGCTCCACCCAGCGCTTCGGCGTGCCGATGAGCTTCGGCGGCCCCCACGCCGCCTACATCGCCGTGCGCGAGGAGTACCAGCGGGCCCTGCCCGGCCGCCTGGTCGGGGTGTCCAAGGACGCCGCGGGCCGCCAGGCGCTGCGGCTGGCGCTGCAGACGCGTGAGCAGCACATCCGCCGGGAGAAGGCCACGTCCAACATCTGCACCTCGCAGGTGCTGCTGGCGGTGATGGCGTCGATGTACGCCATCCATCACGGGCCCGAGGGGCTGTCGCGGATAGCGCTGCGGGTCAACCGGGTGGCCTCCATCCTGGCGCACGGACTCAGCGAGAACGGCATCGAGATCGTCAACGACCAGTTCTTCGACACGGTGTGCATCCGGGTGCCGGGCCGGGCCGACAAGGTGATCGCGATGGCTCTGACCGCCGGCGTGAACCTGCGCCGGGTCGACGCCGACACCGTTGCGGCGTCGGTCGACGAGCGCACGACCCCCGCCGACCTGGAGGCCGTGTGGAAGGCGTTCGGATACCGGGCCGACTTCCGCATCCTGGACCGGATCGTGGACGACCCCCGACCACCGGAGTACCGGCGCACCACTCCGGTGCTCTCGCACCCGATCTTCTCGGCCTTCCGCAGCGAGACCGAGCTGGTGCGCTACATGCGCCGGCTGGTGAACCGCGACATCGCCCTCGACCGCTCGATGATCCCGCTGGGCTCGTGCACGATGAAGCTCAACGCGGCCACCGAGATGGAGCCGGTCAGCTGGCCCGAGCTGGCCAACATCCACCCCTTCGCCCCACTGGACCAGACCGTCGGCTACCAGCGCCTGATCGACCAGCTCGAGCAGTGGCTGGCCGAGATCACCGGCTTCGCGGCGGTGTCGCTGCAGCCCAACAGCGGGGCCCAGGGCGAGCTGGCCGGCCTGCTGGCCATCCGGGCCTACCACCGCAGCCGGGGCGACACCGGCCGCGACGTGTGCCTCATCCCGTCGTCGGCCCACGGCACCAACGCGGCCAGCGCGGTGATGGCCGGGATGCGGGTGGTGGTGGTCGACTGCGACGACATGGGCAACGTCGACGTGGACGACCTCAAGCGCAAGGCCGTCGACCACAGCGACACCCTGGCTGCGCTGATGATCACCTACCCGTCGACCCACGGCGTGTTCGAGACCGCGGTGCGCCACATCTGCGACGTCGTCCACGAGCACGGCGGCCAAGTGTACCTCGACGGGGCCAACCTCAACGCCATGGTGGGACTGGCCCGGCCGGGACGGTTCGGCACCGACGTCAGCCACATCAACCTGCACAAGACCTTCTGCATCCCCCACGGGGGCGGCGGGCCCGGCGTCGGTCCCATCGGCGTGGCCGAGCACCTGATCCCGTTCATGCCCAACCACCCGCTCGCCCCGGTGGCCGGACCCCCGACCGGCCCGGGCCCGGTCGCGGCCGCTCCCTGGGGCTCGGCGGGGATCCTGGCCATCCCATGGATGTACATCCACATGATGGGAGCCGAGGGCCTGCGGCGGGCCACCGAGGTCGCCATCCTCAACGCCAACTACGTGGCCGCCCGGCTCAGCGAGGCCTACCCCATCCTGTACGCCGGGTCGGAGGGGTTCGTGGCCCACGAGTGCATCATCGACACCCGCGTGCTGCGGGACACTTGCGGGATCACCGTCGACGACATCGCCAAGCGGCTGATCGACTACGGCTTCCACGCCCCCACCATGAGCTTCCCGGTGGCGGGAACGCTGATGATCGAGCCCACCGAGTCCGAGGGCAAGGCCGAGCTGGACCGGTTCTGCGACGCCATGCTGGCCATCGCCGAGGAGGCCCAGAGGGTGGGCCGGGGCGAATGGCCCGCCGACGACAACCCGCTGGTCAACGCCCCCCACACCTGCGAGGACGTGACCGCCGACGAGTGGCCTCATCCGTACAGCCGCACCGAGGCCGCCTACCCGGAGGCCTTCGACCGGGCCAACAAGTACTGGTCCCCGGTGGGACGCATCGACGGGGCCTACGGCGACCGCAACATCATGTGCAGCTGCCCGCCGCTGGAGGATCTCGCCGAGGTCCTCGACGGCTGACACGGCCCGCACCGCCGGGCCGCCCCGGCTGCTCCACACAGGAATCTCGGGTTGATTGTGTGGCCCGTATGCACAGAAATCGCACCTAGATTCTGAACGGACTCGCTGGAGCGCGTCACATACCCGAGGGAGAACGCCATGCCCGACGCCCTAGTGGAACGCGACGGCCATGTGATGGTCATCACCATGAACCGGCTCAAGCGCATGAACGCCATCACCGGGCCGATGCTCATCCGCATGTACGACGCCTACGAGGAGGCTTCCGCCGACCCGGAGGTGCGCTGCATCGTGGTGACCGGCGCGGGCGGCAACTTCTGTGCGGGCGCCGACCTGCGGGCCATGGCCGGCGACGCCGAGGACTCCGACCCACTCGATCACCGGGCCCGGATGGCCGAGGACCCCGACATCGTCTACAAGGCCCTGTTCCGCCACTACCGGCCGACCAAGCCGATCGTGGCCGCGGTCGAGGGAGTCGCCATCGCGGGCGGGACCGAGCTCCTGCAGGCCATGGAGATCAGGGTGGCCGGCGAGTCGGCCCGGTTCGGGGTCAGCGAGGCCCGATGGTCGCTGTATCCGCTGGGGGGCTCTGCGGTGCGGCTGCCCCGCCAGATCCCCTACACCCACGCGGCCGAGATCCTGCTCACCGGCAAGCACATCAGCGCCGCCGAGGCTCTCGAGATCGGCCTGATCGGCCATGTGGTCCCCGACGGGCAGGCCCTCGACAGGGCCCTGGAGATCGCCGGCGTGGTGGCGGCCAACGGACCGCTGGCCACCGCGGCCATCACCCGCACGCTGCACGAGTGCGACGGCATGGAACTCGACGACGCATTGCGCCACGAGTGGGACTACGGGCAGGCGGTGTTCCGCTCCAACGACGCCAAGGAGGGCCCGAAGGCCTTCGCCGAGAAGCGAACCCCCAACTTCACCGGCACCTGATCCGCCGAACTGGCAGCACAATGCACGCTATCCATGCAAAACGCTGCCAATTCCGAGGGTGGTGGCCGCTCGGCTGCGAACTGGCAGCACAATGCACGCCATCCGTGCAGAACGCTGCCAATTCCCTGCGAGGTTTGGCGCTAGGGTGCCGGGCTCGATGCGGAGCTTCGACCTTCTGATCATCGGCGCGGGCTCGGGCAACTCGGTGATCGGGCCCGAGCACGACAGCTGGGATGTCGCCATCGCCGAGCACGGCCTCTTCGGGGGCACCTGTCTCAACGTCGGCTGCATCCCGTCCAAGATGTTCGTGTACGCCGCCGAGGTGGCCTCCCTGGCCGCCGACTCGGAGCGGCTGGGCATTCACACCCGCTTCGACGGCGCCGACTGGCCCGCGGTGCGCGACCGCATCTTCGGCCGGATCGACCCGATCGCGGAGGGCGGGCTCACCTACCGGCAGGAACTGCCCAACGTGACCGTCTACACCGACACGGCCCGCTTCGTGGCACCTCGCACGGTGGCGGTCGGAGACGAGACCATCACCGCGGAGCGGATCGTGGTCGCGGCGGGAGCCCGGCCCGCCATTCCCGACGTGGACGGTCTGGCCAGCTGCGGCTACCACACCTCCGACACGGTCATGCGCCTCGACGACCTTCCCGAGCGCCTGCTGGTCATGGGCGGGGGCTACATCGCGGCCGAGCTCGGCTCGGTGATGGGCGCCTTCGGAACCCAGGTCACGTTCGTGCTGCGGGGCGACACCTTCCTGCGCCGCGAGGACGACGAGATCCGTACCCGGTTCACATCGGAGCACAACCGCCGTTTCGACGTCCGCCTCAACACCCGGGTGCTGGCCGCCCGCCGGGAGGGCGCCGAGGTCGTGCTCGACGTTCAGGACGGTGCCGGCCGCCGGACCGAGCTGCGAGCCGACGAGCTGCTGGTCGCCACCGGCCGGATTCCCAACGGCGACCGCCTGGAGGTGGCCGCTGCAGGCATCGACACCGACTCAGCCGGCTACGTCGTCACCGACGATCAGCTCCAGACCTCCGCCGAGGGCGTGTGGGCGCTGGGCGACATCACCAACCCGGTGCAGCTCAAGCATGTCGCCAACCACGAGGCCCGGGTGGTGCGCCACAACCTGTCCCATCCCGACGATCCGATCCGGGTCGACCACCGCTTCATCCCCCACGCGGTGTTCGGCCATCCCCAGGTGGCCAGCGTCGGCCTCACCGAACGGGCGTGCCGGCAGCAGCAGATCCCGTACCGCAGCCACGTGCAGCCCTTCAGTTCGGCCGCCTACGGCTGGGCCATGGAGGACACCGACAGCGCAGTCAAGGTGATCGCCCATACCGAGACCCGGCGCCTGCTCGGCGCCCACATCATCGGCCCCCAGGCCTCCACCCTCATACAGCAGCTGATCCAGGGGATGCACTTCGACCTGACCGTCGACCAGATGGCCCGCCACCAGTACTACATCCACCCAGCCCTCCCTGAAGTAGTCGAACAGGCCCTACTGGAGCTCTAGAGAGCCCACTCAGCGGCATCGACGGACTGGCCGACCAGCGGCATCGACGCCATCACCGCCAGCAGCACTTGCGAGGTGCACTCAGCGGTATCAACGGACT
>JAPOQG010000188.1 GCA_026710865.1 Acidimicrobiaceae bacterium | reverse complement strand
GTGTCGGCGCCCGGCCACAAGACGGTGATCACCCACCTGTTCGACAGCGGGAGCGACTTCCTCGACAGCGACGTCGTGTTCGGCGTGCGCGACTCGCTGATCGTCGACATGTCGGAGGGGCGCTGCGACTACGACTTCGTGCTGGAGCCCGCCGCCTAGACGGAGGGCCCCTCGACGGGGGTTCGCGCCGCGTCGGCGATGTGGACGGCCCCGGTCACCGGGCCGTGCTGCCCGCGTCCGGCGCGGGCTGGGACTGGCCGCCGGGCGCGGGGCCGCCGATGCCGGGACCCACAAGTCTCCGGCGGACCGGGAAGAACTGGACGGCCCATCGCTTCTGGAGCAGCCCGTAGACGCCCCTGGGGGCGGTGATGGCCATGGCCGCCGCGATCAGGCCCAGGATGATGAAGCGCCACTCGTCGGCGTCCTCGAGGAACTCCCGGACGCCCCAGTAGATGGCGACGCCGATGATGGGTCCGGTGGTGGAGCCCACGCCGCCGATGATGGCGATGAACACGACCAGCGCGGTCCACCGCAGAACGCTGAAGGCCGACTCGGCCCGGGTCGACGGGTTGTGAAGCAGGATGACCGCGCCGGTCATGCCCGTCCAGGAGGCGGAGATGACCCAGACGACGAGCTTGGCCCGGGTCACCGACACCCCCAGGCCCCGGGCCCCCTCCTGGTTGTCGCGGATGGAGCGCAGGGCCAGGCCGAGCCGCGACCGGAGCACGAACACCAGGATGGCGGTCGCTCCTGCGGCCAGACCCAGCGCCATCAGGTAGGTGACGGTGTTGCGGGTGTCGACCGAGTACCCGCCCAGCGACTCCCGGGTGAGGGTCCGCACGTTGGCTCCCCCGAGGAATCCGCTCTCGAGCGCGATGAGCCGGAAGACCTCGGCGATCACCCAGGTGCCTATCGCGAAGTAGCCGCCCCGCAGGCGGAAGGCCAGCGCCGCCACCGGCAGCGACAGGACCGCGGCCACCACTCCCGCGAGCAGCACCGACAGGTAGGGGTCGACACCGAAGTCCTCCGCGAAGCTGAGCAGCGTGTAGACGCCGATGCCCACGAACATCTGCTGGCCGATGGAGACCAGGCCCGCGAACCCGGCCAGCAGGTTCCACATCTGTGCCAGGGCCAAGTAGTAGAGGATCGGCACCAGCGGCACCCGGAGGCTGCCGTCGCCGTCCCACCAGGGCAGCAGCACCAGCACCACGAGCAGGACGGCCGACACGGCCAGCCCGAAGGTGGACTGGCGGTCGGACCGGGTGACGCGGTGCCCGGTCATTCGGTTCTCCTGCCCAGCAGGCCGGCGGGCTTGGTGGCGAGCACGGCCAGGAAGACCAGGTGCCCCAGCAGCGGCCCCGAGCCGTATCCGTAGGAGACCTCGACCTGGCCCCCGATCCCGTGGGCCACGCCCAGCAGCAGGCCTCCGATCAGGGTGCCCCACACCGACCCGAGACCCCCGATGACCACCGCCTCGAAGGCGTACAGCAGCTGGGCCGGCCCGTCGGTCGGGCCGAAGCTCTGCCTGATCCCCAGGAAGACGCCCGCGATGGCGACGGTGGCGAAGGCGATGCCCATGGCCACCGCATAGAGGTTGCGGTCGTTGATCCCCATGAGACGGGCGGTGGCCGGATCGTCGGACACCGCCCTGAAGGCTCGTCCCAGCGCGGTGCGCGACAGCATCAGCTGCAGCCCGAGCAGGACCGTGATGGCCACGGCCAGGGTGATCAGAGGGATCCAGCCGACGGCGATGGCATCGGTGATGGCGATGCTCTCGACCTCGATCGAGCCCACGTCGAGCCCTCTGGAGTCGGCGCTGTAGGTCTGCAACAGCGCGTTCTGGATGACTACGCCGAGGCCGAAGGTCACCAGGATCGAAGGGAGCGGATCCGCGCCGACGGTGAAGTTGAATGCGCCCAGCTGCAACCCGTAGCCGGCGGCCAGCATCACCGGGACGACGATCACCAGCGAGACGAACGGGTTGAGTCCCAGCGCCGAGGTCACCGACACGGCCACGAAGGCCCCGAGGATGGCCAGGTCCCCGTGGGCCAGGTTCACGAAGCGCATCACGCCGAAGGCGAGTGACAGGCCGGTGGCGAACAGCGCGAACAGCCCGCCCAGCATGATCCCCTGCACGACGGCGTTGAGCCACTCCATCAGGACGGGCCCTCCGAGCCCGCCGTCGCGGGCATCCCGAAGTAGGCCGCAGTGATGTCGGAGCGGGCCAGGTCGGCCGGCCTGCCCTCCAGCGACACCCGGCCCTCCAGCAGGCACACCACCCGGGAAGCCACCGACAGGGCCTGCCCGATGTCCTGTTCGACCAGCAGCACGGTGGCGCCGCCCTCCGACAGGGCGGGCAGCGCCTCGTAGAGCGACTTGACCACCACCGGCGCCAGTCCCAGAGAAACCTCGTCGAGCAGTATCAGCCGCGGGTTGGACATCAGGGCCCGGCCGATGGCCACGGCCTGCTGCTCGCCGCCGGAGAGCACATGGGAGGGGCGCTCCAGCAGGGGCCGGATCAGCGGGAACACCTCGAGCACTGTGTCGAGGCTCCAGCGGCCGGGCCGGCCCGGGTGGGCGCCGATGATCAGGTTCTCGCGCACCGTAAGGCTGCCGAAGAGCTTGCGGCCCTCGGGCACCAGCGCGATCCCGATCCCGACCCGCCGGTGGGCTCTGACCGCGCCGATGTCGGCTCCCTCGAAGGTGATCGATCCGGCCCTGGTCGGCACCTGACCGGCCAGGACCCGCAGGAACGTCGTCTTGCCCGCCCCGTTGGCCCCGATCATGGCCAGCGTCTCGCCTTCGGCCACGTCCACGTCGATGCCGAACAGCGCCTGGAAGTCGCCGTATCCGGCGTCCAGTCCCCGCACCTCCAGCAGCGTCATTCCGGGGCCACCCCCAGGTAGACCTCCTGGACCTCGGGGCTGGCCATCACCTCGGCCGGATCGCCCTCGGCGATCTTGATGCCGAAGCTCATGGCCATGATCCGGTCCACCACCGCCAGCAGGGCGTGGACGATGTGCTCGATCCACACGATGGTGACGCCGCCCGCATGGATGGCCCGGATGGTCTCCACCAGTTCCAGGACCTCGGCCTCGGTGAGGCCTCCGGCGATCTCGTCGAGCAGCAGGATCTTCGGCCGGGTCGCCAGGGCCCGGGCCAGTTCCATTCGCTTGCGGCCCAGCAGGGGAAGGGCCCCGGCCCTGGTGTTGGCCGACGACAGCAGCTGAGCCCGCTCCAGCGCCTCGACGGCGACGGGCGTGGCGTGGGCCTCCGACATGGGCACGCCCGCGCCGAACACCGCGCCGACGAGGACGTTCTCGAACACCGTCATTCCCTCGAACGGGCGCGGTATCTGCGCGGTGCGGGCCAGTCCCCGCCGGCATCGCCAGTCGGGGGACGTCCGGGTGACATCCTCCCCCTCGATGAGGATCGAGCCCCGGTCGCAGCTGAGATCGCCCGCGATGAGGTTGAGCAGCGTCGTCTTTCCGGCGCCGTTGGGGCCGACGATGCCGAGCGCGTCGCCCTGTTCCACTTGCAGGCAGAGGGCGTCGACGACCTTCACCCCGAAGGACTTCTCGACGTCGACTACCTCGAGCAGGGGCGCCATCGGCCCAAACTAACCGAGCAGCAGGGCTGGTGGATCAACGGGACCGTGCGCCCGAGAGGTCGGGCCCCTCGATCAGCTGATCAGCTGCAACGGTCCGTCCACAGGATGGTCGGGCAGGAAGCCGTTGACCGCGATGAAGAGCTCGAAGGGGAATCGCTCGCCCTCCACCCACTGGCCGCCGATGAGCGGCTGGGTGGACAGCTGCGGCACCGGGCCCGCGTTGAAGTTGACGTTGCCGACCTGGGTGTCGAGGTCCGTCTGGCCGATCGCCTCGTTGAGCGCGGCCTTCTCGGTGGTGCCGGCCCGCCGCAGCGAGTCGATGGCGACCTCCCACAGCGAGTGGCCGTAACCGAGCGGCTGCTCCCAGTTGCGCCCCGTCGCCGCGATGTACGCCTCGGCGAGGTCGTGGGCGGTCTCGCCGGTGAGCGACGACCTGGTCGGGAAGCGGCTGGTCCACCAGATCTCCGAGCTGAGCCCGGCCCCCTGGGGATAGCTGCCCACCGCGCTGCTGAACAGCAGGCCCTTGGCCACGGTCATCACCGGCGGGTTGAAGTCCTGCTGCAGGGCCTGGGCCTGGAAGGTGGCGAACACCGGGGGCGGCAGGACGCCGGTGACGATCTGCACATCGTTGTCCTTGAAGGACTGGATCTGGGCCGAGAAGTCCTGGGTTCCCAGGTCGAATCGGCCGTCGTCGATGATGGTGTACCCGGCGGCCTCGAACGCGGGCGGCTGCCCGACCTCGGGATCGCCGAACGCCTGCCCGTCGGGATCGCCGCCCCAGAGGGCGCCGATGACGGGATCGACATCGGCCTGGGCCCACAGGTCGAGGTACACCTGGGTCATGTGCTCCAGGCCCCAGAAGAAGTGGTGGTTCCACACCGACGCCGGCTCGGGGCCTGGCGGACCGCCCTTGATGTTGATGTAATGGGGCTGCCAGGGCGCCAGATTCGACAGGCACGGGACCTCGGCCAGGTCGCAGGTGGCGGCCACCGGGATGGTGGTGTCGGGGGTGCCGCCGCAGAGCACGAGATCCACGCCCTCGGCGATGAGCTCGTTGGTGACCTCGCCGGCCCGGGTCACGTCGGTCTCGGTGTCCTTGTCGAGGATCTCGATCCGGTCGCCGTACAGCGATCGGATCTGGGCGAGGACGAAATCGTCGGTCTGGCCCAGGTCGGCCAGCGCGCCGGTCCGCGGTGTGACGAAGCCGACCTTGGCCGGTGGGATGTCCGACGTCGCGCTGGGAGCGGCGGTGGTGGTCGCGGCCGCGGTCGTCGTCGGGGCGGCCGTGGTGGTGGCCGCGGCTGCGGTGGTGGTGGTCGCTGCGGGCGCGGCCCCCTCGTCGTCGGAGCAGGCGGCCAGCAGCCCGCCACCGAGGCCGACCGCGGCCGCGCTGCCCAGGAACTGCCGTCTCGAGGTTGTGCGCTTGTTGGGTTCTGCCATTGGGTTTCCTTTCGGTGTGTCAGCCGGCCGCTAGGCCGGCCTGCGGCCAGAGAATGCGTCGTCCAGCATCTGCCGGATCCCGTCCTCCGTGGGTGGCCGCACGTTGGCGGCCGCTTCAATCACAACCCTTCGGGCTGCTTCGTCGAGCCCGTCGGCGGGCATGCCGAGGGCTTCGAGACTGGTGGGCGCTCCGATGGCGCCGGCGAGGTCGAAGAAGGCGGCCGGGACCTCGCGCGCCGCAACGTCGATGACGGCCGCGATGTTGTTGATGATCTCGCCGATCGCGGGTGCGTTGTAGGCCAGCGCATGGCCCAGCACGGCTGCGTTCATTCCGCCGTGGTCCAGGTTGAACATCCCGCCCAGGACGTGGCATGCCTTGTGGTGCAGGGCGGTGCCTCCGGTCCCCAGCACCACGCCGCCGAGGTAGGCGCCGTAGAGGACGTCGGTGCGGGCGGCGAGATCGTGGGGCTCGGCCACGACCGCCGGCAATCCCCGGTACATGACCCGGATGCTCTCCAGTGCAATGAAGGAGATGAACGGGTTGGCGCCGGGGCCGTAGAGGGCCTCGACCGCGTGGGCCAGCGCGTTCATGCCGGAGGGTCCGGCGATGCCCGCAGGCAGGGTGAGGGTCAGTTCGGGGTCGTAGACGACCAGAGCCGGCTTGGCGGCGGCGTCGACTCCGACCTGCTTGCGGTCGCCGTCGCTGAGGCCCCAGATCGCGGTCATCTCCGATCCGGCGTAGGTGGTGGGCACCGCGATCTGCCGGATGCCGGCCTCGAGCACCACCGCCTTCCCGAACCCGGTGGCCGATCCGCCGCCGATGGTGAGCACGGTGTCGGCCCCCACCTCGCGTGCTTGCGCCGCCGCGGCCCGGGCCAGGTGGGCGGGCACGTGCTGGACGACCTCGTCGAACCGGCCGGCGACGAGGCCGCCGAGGATGGCGATGACCTCGGAGGCGAGGGCGCCGGTGGCCTGGTCCGCGATGATCAGTATTCGCTGCGCGCCGAGGGCCTCGGCCTCGGACGCCAGCGACCTGCGGGAGCCTGCACCGAACACGACCCTGCCCGGCAGCGCGTCGTAGGCGAACTCGGTGCTCACGGCGCGCACCGCGACGTGGGGGCGAGCGCGGCCGGAGATCCAGCAGGCGAGCGTGTCGC
The DNA here is from genome assembly GCA_026710865.1 of Acidimicrobiaceae bacterium. Lineage (GTDB taxonomy): Bacteria > Actinomycetota > Acidimicrobiia > Acidimicrobiales > Aldehydirespiratoraceae > Aldehydirespirator. Next base: position 17,988 of record JAPOQG010000188.1, on the reverse strand, counting down.
GTCATGGCACCGCAAGTTCCGCCCCCCTCTCCAGGATCGTCCGCTGTGCAGACAAGTTACCACATAGCGGACAACTTGAGGACCGCTCGACTTGCTAGAAGTCGACCGGATGCACAGGAGCCTCGCCCTTGGCGATCATCTCGGGGATCCGGGGCGACCCGTTCTCCCACACCAGCAGCATGGCCCGCTTCGGGGAATAGCCGGTGTGGCGGATATCGGCCGGCATGGCGGCAACATCGCCGGCCTTCATGACCACCCGCGCCCTCTTGGCGCCGGTGTCGCGGTCCTCGACGTCCCACTGGATCTCGTCGCTGAGCTGCACGAACCACTCGACCCGGTCGTTGCCGTGGATGACCGGGAGGGTGAACTCCTCTGTGGTGGGGCAGTAGAGGCTCTCCTTGCAGGCCGACACGACCGAGGGATTCCAGGTCACATCGGATCGAGACAGGTACGCGAACAGGTTGAACGAGCACACCTCGTCCTCGTACCCGGGGGAAGCCTCGATCACCGGCTCGCCCTGGTCGACATCTGAGAAGGCCCGGTTGACCGGGAAGCCGGAGTCGTCGCTGCGCAGGGGCTCGTCTCCGGGGACGCTCACCATGCGCTCGGCCACCACCCGCCTCCGGGTGACCGCGTCGTCGTTGTTGCCGCTGCTGGGGCCGAAGGCGCTGCCCGTCTCCAGGGGTGCCGCGAAGGGGTCGTAGCCCTCGTTGGTCCAGTCCGAGAGCATGGCCTTGAAGCAGCCGAGCAGCTCGTCGTGGTCGAAGGTCTCGTTGTAGTCCACCTCGGCCCGGCGGTAGGCCTCGTTGAAGCGTCCCGCGAACATGTCGACGGTCCCGTAGTGGTTCATGGTGCCGATCACCGAGTCGAAGTTGACGATGCCGTAGAAGAACCCCCATGCCACGTCGCGCTGGACGCATCGCAGCCATTGGTCGACCGGCATCTGGTGGTTGCCGGTCGGCCATTCCACGGTGACGAAGTACTCGTCGCGGCTGAACGTGAACCTGCCCACGCCGAACTGCCGGTACCCGAGATGGTTGGGGGCCTCGTCGATGATGGTCATTGATGTCCTCCCTAGAAGGTCTGGCAGATGTCGGCCCACCGGTACACGGTGTCGGGCCCCTCGATGGTCTGGAGCAGCACGACGCCCACGCCGTCGCAGTGCATCCGGTAGGCCTTCCCGGCCGGGAGCATGGTCATGTGGCCCCGCTGGGCGGTCACCGTTCCCATGGAGTTCCCCTCCGGCGCCTCGTCCAGGGATATGGAGCCGCCGCAGGCGGGGTCGACGAGTTCGGCGGCCGGATCGAACAGCTCGATGCGCACCGTTCCGTCCATCACGAGGGCGAACTCGTCGTGGGGTGTGGCCCGCCATTCGCTGGTCCCCTCGGCCCGGATGGCCTCCAGCACGTACTCGAGGTTCTTGCCGACCGCGATCTTCTCGTAGGGAGCCGCCTGGGAGGCCACCTCGAAGATGTTGGAGAATGCGTAGTACTTCGGGTCGTCGTCGACGATCTGCACCCCGCCCTTGGCGTATTCCTCGAGCGAGCCGAACACAGTCCTGTAGTCCGTCATTGGGCCTCTCCGGCAGGGCAATGCTGCCCGAAACGTCGTCTCTGGTGTCGTCCTTGCATCGTGTGACCCCACGACTAGCGTGCGGCATGCAGAGGCTAGCAGCGCCTGGTTGACCGGATGCCAAGAAACCGTACGGAGGAGTCGCTCACCGGGGAGGCCATAGCCGAGCGGGTCACCCAGCTCGGGCACAGCCTGCAGGCCCGCGGGGTGGAGGTCACCCTGGCCGAGATAATCGACGCGGCCCAGGCCGCGACGCTCGTCGACTTGGGCTCGCGCTCGGAGTTCCGGGGCGCGCTGCGAGCCACGCTGGTCAAGAACGCCCGCCACTTCGAGCTGTTCGACGCCGCCTTCGACCGGCTGTTCCCGCTCCGCGGGGGGACAGGGCCCGCCGGCGAGCCGGCCAGTGTGGTCGACGCGGTGAGCGTGGTGGCCTTCGATGCCGGTGCGGCTGCGCTGGCCGCGCAGCTGGTCTCCGAGCACGGGGGCCTCGACGGCGAGCTGAGGGGCGAGCGCCACCACCTTCAACGCGCCCTGCGAGCAGCCGACCTCGCCCGGATCATGAGCGATGCCCGCAAGGCCAACCCCGACGTGCCCACCGCCGAGCTGCGGGAGCGGATCGAGAACCTCAAGCGCCTCATGGCGGCCGAGGTGCGCTACCGGCTCGGCGGGTCCGACCAGATACTGCCCGACACCGCGGCGGAGGACATCGAGTTCCTCAGCGCCACCCGGCACCAGCTCGACGAGATACGCGACGCCGTCAGGCCCCTGGCCCGCAGGCTCGCAGCCCGTCTCGCTCGCCGCCGGCAGGCCCGGCATGGCCGCGGCGTCGACTTCCGCCGCACCATCCGCCGCTCGCTGGCCAGCGGGGGCACGCCCATCGACGTGGCCTACCAGAGGAACCGGCCGCACCGGCCTGACCTCTTCGTGCTGTGCGACATCTCCGGCTCGGTGGCGCACTTCTCGGTGTTCACCCTCACCCTCATGTCCGCCCTCTCGGCCGAGATCCCCCGGTGCCGATCGTTCGTGTTCGTCGACGCGGTGGACGAGGTCACCGACCTGCTGGCCGCCACCGACCACGGCATCGAGCCGTGGCAGCTCATGCGCAACACGAATGCCATAGCCGGCGACGGCCATTCCGACTACGGAGCGGTGCTGCACCAGTTCTGGGACGGGGTGGGCGAGTCCGACCTGGGCCCGCACTCGACGCTGCTGATCACCGGCGATGCCCGCACGAACTATCTGGAGAACCGGGCCCCGGTGCTCGAGGAGATCGCGAGCCGGTGCCGGGCCGTGTACTGGCTCAATCCCGAGCCGCGCCAGGACTGGGACACGCACGACTCCGAGATGGCGGTCTATTCCCAGCACTGCACCGGAGCATTCGAGGTGCGGACGGTACGGCAACTGGTCGCCTGCGTGGAACGGCTGCTCTAGCCGTCATCGGCGCGGACGCGGCGAGCTGAGTTCGGCCTCTATCCGGCCAACTCCGATCGCACCATCCTGGCGCCGTCCGCCATCGCGGCCAGCTTCCCCCGGGCGACCCGGCGCGGCAGGAACTTCATCCCGCAGTCGGGAGAAACCGAGAGGCGGTGCGGGTCGATGTGCCCGAGCGCCGCCCGTATCCGGTCCGCAATCGCCTCGGGCGTCTCAACCTCCTCGGTTCCGAGATCGAGCACTCCGAGGACGACCGACCGGGGCGACAACTCGGCGACCACGGAGGCGTCGAGGCCGGGCTGGGCCGCCTCGATGGCCACAAAGTCGACGGGTGCGGCTGCGAGCTCGCTCAGGAACGGGTAGCCGCCCGACTTGTCACCCATGTACAGGGCGTACCCGTAGCAGGTGTGGAGCGTGGTCGTCGCGCCGATCCCGTCGACGGCGGCCGCCACCGCGTCCACCGCGAAGCCGCGGGCGATCTCGGCATTGGCCTGGAGGTACGGCTCGTCGAGCTGGAGGAAGTCGATGCCGGCAGCCTCGAGATCCCGGAGTTCCTCGTTGATGGCGGCTGCGTAGGCCATGGCCAGCGAACGCTGGTCGGGGTAGTAGTCGTTCTGGGCCAGCTGGCTCAAGGTGAAGGGACCCGGAACCGTCACCTTCGTCCTGCGGGAAGTGTGGGCTCGCAGGAACCGGGCCGCGTCGAGCTCGATGGGGCGGGGCCGGTGGATGGGGCCGTTCACCAGAGGGACGACGGCCTCGCCGCCTCGCCGGTTGACACCCTTGCCGGGGCGCTCGGTGTCGACACCGCCCAGAGCGTTGGCAAAGTGATTGAAGTAGGACTCCCTGCCGATCTCGCCGTCGGTGATGACGTCGACGCCGGCGGCCTCCTGGTCGGCGATCGCAGCCAGGATCGCGGCTTCGACGGCCTCCTGCCGGAACTCGCGGCCTACCTTCCAGATGCCTTCGGCTCGGACGCGGGGAACTCCCTCGCCCACGAGAACCTCGCGATCGACGAGCCATCCGGGCTGGGGGTAGCTGCCCATCACGGTCGTGGGCAGAAGATCCGGCACCTGTCGATTCCCCGAGTGACTCGATCCGGTCTGTCGATGGGCTAGCCCCGACCAGGGGGTTGCCTCAGACCTCGATGAAGATGCACTCCCCGGGGCACTCCTCCGCGGACTCGATCGTGGCTTCCTCCTGGCCTGCGGGCACAACGGCCAGACCCTCGGGGCCGCCAGGGTCCGAGAAGACGTGGCCGTCCTCCACCACATAGGCGAGACCGTCGTCGAGGAGGGTGAAGACGTCGGGGGCGATCTCCTCGCACAAACCGTCGCCCGTGCACAGATCCTGATCAATCCAGACCTTCATGTCCAGGACGTACCTCTCTTCAGCGGGGCGGGTGGATCGGACCGGGAGCGCCCGCGACTCGCAACGGCTGACTGCAGCATAGCGGGGCAGGAGCCCGAAGCCTGCCAACTTCCGGCCTCCAATGTCAACACCGCGGTCGGAGCTCGGATCCGGTCGCCCGGACGCCACGTTCACGGGTTGGATCGCAGTCTGACCTCCGTGCCGTCTAGGGTGGCGTCGGATCCGTCCTACCCGCAGCGAGGAGGTGAGCCGTGAGCGAGGCCGGCAGCAACAACTCGAAGCAGGACCTCGAGCGCCTGCGCCGACTCGTCTCCGAACTCGAGGGCGAGGTCGCCTCCCTGCGCCGCCGGCTCCACGACGCCCCCAAGCGGGTGCGCATGCTCGAGGAGCGCCTGGCCGACACCAAGGGCCGGCTGACCCAGGCCGTGTCCCAGAACGAGCGGCTCACCACCATGCTGCGCGACGCCCGCGAGCACATCGGCTCGCTGCGCGAGGAGGTGGAGAAGCTCACCCAGCCGCCCAGCGGCTACGGGACCGTCCTCGGCTGCAACGACGACGGCACCGTCGACGTGCGCGCCGGCGGCCGCAAGATGCGGGTGGCCGTCCATCCCGACCTGGCCGAGGATCTGAGAGCGGGCGAGGAAGTCGCCCTCAACGAGTCGTTCAGCGTGGTCCTGGCCCGCCGGCCGGACCGCACCGGCGAGGTGGCCACGGTGAAGGAGCTGCTGCCCGGCGGCGACCGTGCCCTGGTGCTGGGGCGGGCCGACGAGGAGCGGGTGGTGGAGTTGAGCGCGGCCGTCGCCGCGGGCCCGATCCGCAGCGGCGACAACGTGCTGATCGACTCCTCGGGGGACCTGGTGATCGAGCGCCTGCCCCGCCCCGAGGTGGAGGATCTCATCCTCGAGGAGGTGCCCGACATCAGCTACGACGACGTCGGCGGGCTCGACTCCCAGATCGAGCAGATCACCGATGCGGTCGAGCTGCCGTTCGTCCACCACGCCCTCTTCTCCGAGTACGACCTGCCCGCGCCCAAGGGAGTGCTGCTCTACGGTCCGCCCGGCTGCGGCAAGACCCTGATCGCCAAGGCGGTGGCCAACAGCCTGGCCAAGAAGGTCTCGGTCCTCTCGGGCGACGCCAACGCCCGCAGCTTCTTCCTCAACATCAAGGGCCCGGAGCTGCTCAACAAGTACGTGGGCGAGACGGAGCGCCAGATCCGCCTCGTGTTCCAGAGGGCCCGGGAGAAGAGCGAGCAGGGCTGGCCCGTGATCGTGTTCTTCGACGAGATGGAGTCCCTGTTCCGCACCCGCGGCTCGGGGATCAGCTCCGACATCGAGTCCACCATCGTTCCCCAGCTGCTGGCCGAGATCGACGGGGTCGAGGCGCTGCGCAACGTGATCGTGATCGGCGCCTCCAACCGCGAGGACCTCATCGACCCCGCCATCCTGCGGCCGGGCCGCCTCGACGTGAAGATCAAGATCGAGCGGCCCGACGCCGAGGCCGCGGCGGCCATCTTCGCCCGCTACCTGGTGCCCACCCTGCCGATCGCCGCCGAGATGGTCGAGACCGTCGGGGGCGGCGACTCCGACAAGGCGGTGCGGGGCATGATCGAGCAGACCGTGGAGGACATGTACCGGCCCGCCGACACCAACCAGTTCCTGGAGGTCACCTACGCCAACGGCGACAAGGAGGTCATGTACTTCCGGGACTTCGCCTCGGGGGCGATGATCGAGAACGTGGTGCGGCGGGCCAAGAAGCTGGCCATCAAGCGCGAGATCTCCGGCGGTCCCCGCGGCATCGTCACCCCCGACCTGCTGGCCTCGGTGCGCCAGGAGTTCAAGGAGCACGAGGACCTGCCCAACACCACCAACCCCGACGACTGGGCCCGCATCTCCGGCAAGAAGGGCGAGCGCATCGTGTTCGTGCGCACGCTGGTGTCCAGCGACCACGAGGAGGAAGCCGCCGGTGGCCGCTCCATCGAGCGGGTGCAGACCGGCCAGTACCTGTAGGACGGCCGCCGCCTGCATTGCGACGCTTTCCGCGGGCTGATCGGGCGGCTCGCAGGGGCTGCCCCGGCGCCGTGATGATCGGTCCGACGCCATTCAGGAACGATTGTCGCCGCAATGGCGCGACCGGCGCCGTGCAAGGGAGTATGGTGTCGCTGTCCTCGACAACACTCCCAAGGAGGGAACTGTGACGAACCACAAGCCTCTTATTCCGCGCTTGCTCGGCGTGCTGTGCGCCGTGACCTTGCTCGCTGCGGCATGCGGCGACGACAGCGACAGCGCGGCGGCTCCGACAACCACGGACGCTCCGACGACCACCGCAGCGCCGGATACCACCACCACGGCGGCCGACGCCGTCGAAGTGACCCAGGACGGGGATCTGCTCGACACGGTCCTGGCTCGCGGCGAACTGCATTGCGGCGTGTCCGGCTCGGCGGTCGCCTTCTCGGAGACCCAGCCCGACGGCTCCCAGACCGGCTTCGACGCCGACTACTGCCGGGCGGTGGCCGCGGCGCTGTTCGGCGACGCCGACGCGGTCGTGTTCACCCCGCTCACTGCGGCTGAGCGGTTCACCGCGGTGCAGACGGGCGAGGTGGACGTGCTGATGCGCAACACCACCTGGACCCAGAGCCGGGACACCGAGGTCGGCATGGACTTCGGCCCCACCACCTACTACGACGGCCAGCAGCTCATGGCCCGCGAGTCCGCCGGCTTCTCGGGAGCGTCGCAGGTGGCCGACATCGAGGGCGCGGTGGTTTGCACCAACGCCGGCACCACCACCGAGCAGAACATCGCGGACGCGGCCGATGCGGCCGGGATCAACATCAAGATCACGACGTTCGACGACTTCGACCAGGTCACCGAGAACTTCATCAACGAGGCCTGCGACGTCATCACGACCGACGGCTCGGCCCTGGTGGGGCGCAAGGCCAACCAGCAGACTGCGGGCGAGAACTGGGTGATCTTCCCGGCCACGCCGATCTCCAAGGAGCCCCTGGGTCCGACGTACGGGCAGAACCAGTCGCGCTTCGCGGACGTGGTGAACTGGACCGTGTACGCCACGATCATCGCGGACGAGAAGGGCATCACATCGGCCAACGTCGACGACATGGCGGCCAGCCCGCCCGACGCCGAGGCGGCCCGCCTGCTGGGCGCAGCCGACGACGAGCAGCAGTCGAACATGGGCCTGGCCCCCGACGCCTTCCACCAGGTGATCGCCCAGGTCGGCAACTACGACGAGATCTACGCCCGCCACCTGAACCCGGTCGGGCTGACCCGCGAGGGCTCGGCCAACGCCGGCTGGCTCGACGGCGGCCTGATCTACGCACCTCCCGCCCGCTAGGGGAATACCGCAAAGGCTTCACCTAGGGGACATACTCGTCTAGGTTGACGGGGGTCCGGGACTTCGAGTCCCGGACCCCCGTTGCCGTTTCAGCCACCCATCCCGCGAGCGACCGCCATGGAGGCGCCCCGGCGTGTCCAACACTGACCAAACCACGCTGGCCGCAACCCAGTCGGGGCGCCCGCCGTTCTACCGCGACGCCACCGTCGTCAAGTGGCTGGCGCAGGTGTTCACGCTGGTGCTGGTCGTCTTCGCCCTGTTCTTCCTGACGACGCAAGCCCTGGAGAACCTGAACCGCCAGGGCATCGAGATCAGGTACGACTTCCTGGGCATCGGCCTCGGCAGCGACCTCCGCGAGGGCATCGACACCGATCCCGACACCGCCGGCCGGGCCCTGTGGGCGGGGGCGGTCAACACCATCCGCATCTCCCTGGGCGGGATCGTCGCCGCCACCATCCTCGGGGTGCTGGTCGGCGTCGGGCGGCTGTCGCGCAACTGGATCGTCAGCCGCATGTGCAGCGTCTTCATCGAGACGATCCGCAACATCCCGCTGCTGGTGCAGATCGTCTTCATCTGGGCGCTGGTGGCCACCCTTCCCAACGTGGAGTTGGACCAGGGACCCGTCAACGGCCTCCTGCACCTCTCCAACAAGGGTGTGTCGGTGCCGCGCCTGCACATCGACGACGGCTTCTACCAGTGGCTCATCTTCCTCGGCATCGGCTGGCTGGTCGGCTCGCTCGTCAAGCGCCGCCAGGATCGCCGCCACGACGCCACCGGCCGCGACACCTACCCGGTGGCCAGCTTCGTGGCGGTGCTGGCCGTATTCGGGTTGGTGGGCTGGTTCGCCCACCCGGTCTTCGGCTGGGTCGGCGCCATCTTCGACTTCATCGGCGACGGGTTCTCGGCGTTGACGCCGCCCGTCGTGCAGGTCGTGCTGTCGTTGGCCGCGCTGGCGGCGGCGGCATGGTGGATCCGTCGCTTCCTGGCCCGGCGCCGCACGCCTGCGGGGCTCATGAAGCTCACCGACGACGACCGGTTCCGGATCATCTTCGCCGGGGTGGGTGCTCTGGCGGTGATCGCGTTCGTGCTGGTGGGCTGGCCCGGCCTGTCGAGCTGGATCATCAACTCCGGCACCGACCTGCTCGAAGTGATCGCCGACAAGTTCGGCGACGGCCGCACCGGCAAGCCCGTCGACATCAAGGCGCCCGACGTCGAGCAGCTCGGCAACTTCCCCAATCCCGGCCCGGCCGGGTTGAACCTCACCCAGGGCGGCACCGCGGTGTTCCTCGGCGTGGTGCTGTACACCGCCTCGTTCATCGCCGAGATAGTGCGGGGCGGCATCCTGGCCGTTCCCAAGGGCCAGACCGAGGCCGCGCTGGCGGTCGGCCTGCGGCGGGTGACCATGCTGCGCCGCGTGATCCTTCCCCAGGCGTTCCGGGTGATACTCCCGCCGCTGGGCAACCAGTACCTGAACCTCACCAAGAACACGTCGCTGGCCATCGCCGTCGGCTACAGCGACTTCGTCCAGGTGGGCCAGATCGTCTACAACCAGACCGGCAAGACGCTCGAGGTGGTCTCGTTGTGGATGCTGTTCTACCTGGCCTGCTCGTTGACGATCTCGGTGGTCGTCAACTTCTTCAACATCCGGATGAAGATCGTGGAGCGCTGAGATGCCTGGAGCGTTGAGATGGCTGGAGTTCTGAGGTGACGGTGCCGATGGGCGATCCGGCAGCTGCGGCCGTGGATCCGGCGGAGGCGTGGGCCGCTGAGCCCGAGCCCGCCCAGAAGCCCGAGGAGCCGAGCCTGTCCATGGGCGAGTGGCTGGGCCGGAACCTGTTCTCCTCCGCGGTCAACTCGCTGCTCACCGTCGTCTTCTCCCTGCTCGTGCTGCTGGTGGTGCGCGGCCTGCTCAACTTCATGTTCAGCGAGGAGCGGACGTGGCGGGCCGTCAAGACGAACATGCGGTTCCTGTTCACCCACGCCTACCCCCAGGACCAGTACGCCCGCATCTGGGTCTGCGTCGGGGCGATCGCGGTGCTCTCGGGGCTGTCGATAGGGCTGCTGGCCCGAACCGGCGCCGGCATCTCGGTGAAGAAGCTGTCGATCAACCTGATGGGCACGGGAGCCGTGATCGCCGTGGGGATCCTGCTGCGCGAGCCCTCCGCGGTGGTCGACGGCGAGGGTATGGCACTGCACCGCGACCTCTCCGCGGCGGCCGGCGACTCCTTCGTCGACTGGCTGGACGCCAACGCTTTCGCCGTGCTCGGCGCGCTGCTGCTGGCCAACCTCGCTCTCGCCGTCTGGTTCAACTTCCAGGGCACCTACCTGCGCGCCGCCACGGAGCCGAGGATCGCTCACGGGGTGCTCGTGCTGGCGAGCGGCGGGGTGCTGATCGTGCAGCAGTACGCGACCGGCGAGATCGTTCGGGAGTCGTTCGCCGACGCCATGTCGGACCGGGCTTGGTGGTGGCTGGCTGTGGCCGTGCTCGCCGGCGCAGGGGCGGCGTTGTGGTTCGGGCTGGGCGACGCCCGCCGGCGCAACACGTTCGTGCCGGCCATGTACGTGTTCTTCGTCGGCGCCGGGGTGATGGTGCTGTCGGGATGGGTGTACCCGTGGGGGCACTACGCCTTCCTGGAGGGCGAGTTCATCGCTGAGCCGGGCAGCACGGTCGCGATGACCACGAGGCTGCCGTGGACGGTCATGTGGGCCCTGCTGGTCGGCGCCTTCATGCTTGGGCGGATGCTCAGGGCGGCACGGGCAGGCCCGAAGCTGCGGGTGCCGCTGAACCTGCTCTGGGTGCTGACCCCCTTCGTCCTGTACTGGGCCGTGCTGCGCGACCCCGACCTCGACTGGGACCACGTTCTGTCCACCGACATCCCGATGGCGGTGTTCTTCGCCGTGTTCGGGGGCCTCGTGGTGTGGTACCTGACCCACCCCCGCATCGGGGAGGCCGGGAGGATCACGGCGGTGGTGCTGGTGGCGGTGGCCGTGCTCAACTGGGTGGCCGCGTACTTCGACTGGTACGCGATGCTGCAGAAGGCGCGGATCAGCTTCCTGCTGCTGGCGGTGGTCGCCCTGCTGGCCCACCACTTCGCCGGGGACCGCTCCCAGCGGATGAAGCTCGTGGCCGCGTGGGTCGGGACCATGGCCGTGCTCCACTGGATGGTCACCCTGGTCAACTCGCCGTCCACCGTCGAGACGCCCACCGACGCCCTGATCGGCGGCTTCGGCATCACCCTCATCGTGGCCGTGTTCACCCTCCTGCTGGCCTTCCCGATGGGCGTGCTCCTGGCGCTTGCCCGCACTTCCAATCTGCCGATCTTCAGGGTTCTGGCCACCGGCTACATCGAAGTGTTCCGGGGCGTGCCGCTGATCACGCTGCTGTTCTTCTTCACCCTGATCTTCAACCTGTTCCTTCCCCAGAACATGTCCCTGGTAGACATCGCGGGCGCAACCATCGGCTTCGCGCTGTTCTCAGCCGCCTACCTCGCCGAGAACATTCGCGGCGGCCTGCAGGCCGTTCGCCGCGGCCAGTACGAGGCCTCCGACGCCGTCGGGCTCACCACCGTTCAGCGCACCCTGTTCATCGTGCTGCCCCAGGCGCTGAGGGTGTCGATCCCGCCGCTGGTCGGCCAGGTCATCGCCACCTTCAAGGAGACCTCGCTGCTGGCTGTCGTCGGGATCTTCGACTTCCTGCGGATCGCCGACAAGGTGATCTCCGCCCAGTCGGAGTTCCTCGGCGTCAAGCGCGAGGGGCTGCTGTTCGTGTCGTTCATCTACTGGATCTTCGCCTACAACATGTCCAAGCACAGCCAGCGTGTCGAGAAGCGGCTAGGAGTGGGGGAGCGGTGATGCCAGCCGGAACACGACCGAGAGAATTGGGGGACACGAGATGAGTGTCAGCGACGCCACCACCGCCCTGACCGAGGAGCTCGCCGCCCGCGACGACATGATCGTGTGCGAGGGAGTGAACAAGTGGTTCGGGGACTTCCAGGCTCTCGACGGCATCACCGCGGTGATCAAAGAGCGCGAGGTGGTAGTGGTTCTCGGCCCGTCGGGCTCGGGGAAGTCCACCTGGATCCGCTGCATCAACCGCCTCGAGGCCCACCAGGAGGGCCGCATCGTCGTGGACGGCGTGGAGCTCACCAACGACGTGCGCAACATCGAGAGGATCCGTTCCGAGGTCGGGATGGTCTTCCAGCAGTTCAACCTGTTCCCCCACCTCACCGTGCTCGACAACATCACCCTGGCGCCCATATGGGTCCGCAAACGGCCCCGGGACGAGGCTGAGGAACTGGCCAGGGCCCTGCTGGAGCGGGTCGGCATACCCGAGCAGGCCGAGAAGTACCCGGGCCAGCTCTCCGGGGGCCAGCAGCAGCGGGTGGCCATCGCCCGGGCCCTGGCCATGGAGCCCAGGATCATGCTCTTCGACGAGCCCACCTCGGCGCTCGACCCTGAGATGATCTCTGAGGTGCTCGACGTGATGAAGGAACTGGCTCGTTCGGGTATGACCATGATGGTGGTGACCCACGAGATGGGCTTCGCCCGCGAGGTGGCCGACCGGGTGATCTTCATGGAGGACGGCCAGATCGTCGAGACCGGCACGCCCGAGCACTTCTTCACCAACCCCAGCGAGGAGCGCACCAAGCTCTTCCTCTCGCAGATCCTCTAGCCCGATCCTGTAGCCCCACGTCCCCCAACTCTCAGTAGCGTCGGGCGCCATGGCTGTTCCCGAGGATCGGTAGCGTCCCGCCCGTGGCTGTCGCCAAGCTGCTCGGGCTCGAGACCGAGTACGGCATCGTCCACCGGGGAGCCGCGGAGCCCAACCCGATCTCGGCCTCGTCGCTGCTGATCAACGCCTACCTGATCGCCCACGGTCACGCGCCCGAGGCCGGTCGGGCCGCGGTGGGCTGGGACTTCACCGACGAGACCCCCGCCAACGACGCACGCGGCGGCGCACCCGCGGGATCGCTGGCGCCGGAGATCGAGACCCACCTGGTGAACGCCGTTCTCACCAACGGCGCCCGCTACTACGTGGACCACGCCCACCCGGAGCTGTCCACCCCCGAGTGCGCCGACCCACTCTCGGCGGTCCTCTATGACCGGGCCGCCGAGCTCATCGCCGCCCGCTCGATGGAGGCGGTCCGGATGCTGCTGCCGCCGGGCGAGGAGATCGTCGTCTACAAGAACAACTCCGACGGCAAGGGCAACAGCTACGGCTGTCACGAGAACTACCTGGTGAGCCGGGCGGTGCCGTTCTCGCGCATCGTCACCAACGCCACCGCGCACTTCGTCACCCGCCAGATCTATTGCGGCGCCGGCAAGATGGGAATCGAGACCGCGGGGATGCGCCTGGACGAGGCCGGCTACCAGATCACCCAGCGGGCCGACTTCATCGAGGAGGAGGTCGGGCTGGAGACGACCCTCAAGCGTCCCATCGTCAACACCCGCGACGAGCCCCACGCCGACGCGGCCAAGTACCGCCGCCTTCACGTGATCGTCGGCGACGCCAACATGTCGCAGGTCGCGACGTTCCTCAAGGTCGGCACCACCGCACTGGTGATGGCCCTCACCGAGGACGACGCGATGGGTCGCGAGTTCCGGTTCGCCACGCCGGTGGCCGCGCTGCGCCAGGTGAGCCGCGACCTCTCGCTGCGCCAGCCGCTCGAGCTCTCCGACGGCGCCACCATCACCGCTCTCGGCCTGCAGTGGGAGCTGCTCGCCGCGGCCCGCGCCTACGTGGAGCAGCGGGGCGCCGACGCCGTCGGCGGGACGGTCGCCTGCGACGTGCTGGCCCGGTGGGAGGAGGTGCTCACCGGCTTGGAGCGCGATCCGGCCACCCTGGCCGCCCAGATCGACTGGGTGGCCAAGCTCAGGCTCCTGGAGGGGTTCAGGGACCGTCATGGTCTCGACTTCCAGGACGCCCGCCTGCGGGCCCTCGACATCCAGTACCACGACCTGCGCCCGGACCGGTCCCTGGCCGCCCGGGCCGGGCTCGAGACGCTGGTGGACGAGGCCGCCGCCGCCCGGGCCATGACCGAGCCTCCGCCCGACACCCGGGCCTATTTCCGGGGCCGCTGCCTGCAGAAGTTCGCGTCCGAGGTGGTGGCGGCCAACTGGGACTCGATCGTCTTCGATGTGGGCGAGGGCTCCCTGCGGCGGGTCTCCATGGCCGAGCCGGCGCGGGGAACGGTCGCCCACGTGGGCGACATGTTCGACGAGTGCGGCTCCGCGATGGAGCTGCTGCGCCGCTTGGGCGCCGCGGGCGCGTAACCTCTGTGGACAAGTCGAATCCAAGCAGCGAGCCGGGAGGAACCCAGTGGCCGAACGAGAGCAGATCCGCAGGCCGGCCCCGTCGCCCCGCGAGCAGTCGGTGGAGGAGTCGCCCCCCGCGTCCGAGCGGGGCTCCGACATCAAGGCCCAGCTCGACGACCTGCTCGACGAGATCGACGAGGTGCTGGAGACCAACGCCGAGGACTTCGTGAAGAGCTACATCCAAAAGGGCGGCGAGTGACGTCGGACCGCAGGAACGCGATGCTGCTGGATGGCGGGCTGCACAGAGTCACGGGGGCCGGCGGGTGAGCCTGCCCCGCTTCGGACCGCACGACGATCCCGGCCCCGACTTCGCCGCGCTTCTGCGTCTCAGCCGTTCCGGCGGTCACGCCGGCGCGCCGGACGCGGCCTCCGGGAGCCTGCCGTCGGTGTCGCCGTCGGAGATCCCGCACGGGACGACCTGCGTGGCCGTCCGCTACGACTCCGGGGTGGTCCTCGCCGGCGACCGGCGGGCCACCGCGGGGCATCTGATCAGCAACCACCGCATCGAGAAGGTGTTCCCGGCCGACCGCCACTCGGGCGTGGCCATCGCCGGCGCGGCTGGCCCCTCGACCGAGATGGTGCGGCTGTTCCAGCTGCAGCTCGAGCACTACGAGAAGGTGGAGGGCACGCCGATCAGCCTCGAGGGCAAGGCCAACCAGCTGGGCCAGATGGTGAGGGCCAACCTGCCGGCGGCCATGCAGGGCCTGGTGGTGGTGCCCATCTTCGCGGGCTTCGACACTGCGGCCTCCAGGGGCCGGATCTTCGAGTACGACGTCACCGGCGGGCGCTACGAGGAGCGCGACCATGCCGCCACCGGCTCCGGATCGCTGCACGCCGACATCGTGGTGAAGCTGGGCTTCCGCCCGTCGATGGCACGGGCCGCGGCCACCGACCTGGTGCTGGATGCGCTGTTCGTGGCCTCCGACGCTGATTCGGCCACCGGCGGCCCCGACCCGGTGCGCGACGTGTTCCCGGTGGTGGCCGTGATCGACGCCGACGGGTACCGGCGCATCGACGATGCCGAGCTGCGCCGGCGCACGGAGCGGCTGGTGCGCCGCCACCGCAGCCGCCGCGAGGCCGATGGGGGCGCGTCATGACCATGCCCTTCAATGCGGTGCCAGAGGCCGAGCGAGTTGGCAAGCGAATCCGCCCCATACGGGCGAGGCCGTGGCCCGAGCGGCCCGTGAGCGCAGCGAACAAGAGCGGGCATGGCGCCACTGCGACGCGATGGCCTGCCGCCTATTCGCGCTTGCTCCCGGACGGGGGAGGTGGCCGGCGATGACCATGCCCTTCTACGCGCCGCCCGAGCAGGTGATGAAGGACAAGGCCGACTACGCCCGCAAGGGCATCGCCCGGGGCCGCAGCCTGGTCGCCGTCCGCTACGACGGCGGCATCGCCATCGTCGCCGAGAACACCTCCGCCACGCTGCGCAAGGTGAGCGAGATCTACGACCGCATCGCGTTCGCGGGGGTGGGCCGCTACAACGAGTTCGACCAGCTCCGCATTGCCGGTGTGCGTCACGCCGACCTGAAGGGTTTCGCCTTCAGCCGCGAGGACGTGGACGCCCGGAGCCTGGCCAACGCCTACGCCCAGAGCCTCGGGCAGGTCTTCACCCACGAGATGAAGCCGATGGAGGTGGAGATCCTGGTGGCCGAGATCGGTCTCGACGCCGACGGCCGCGGCGACCAGATGTTCCACATCCTCTATGACGGCACCGTGGTGGACGAGGACGACTGGGTGGTGCTGGGCGGCGAGACCGAGGAGATCTCAGAGCGCTGCGCGGCTGCGCTGCCCGACGCCCCCCGTGGGCTGGCCGACGCCGTACGGGCCGCGGTGGCCGCTCTGGCCGGCCCCGACCGCACCCTCGGCGCCGCCAGCCTCGAGACCGCCGTCCTCGACCGGTCCAACGGCCGCCGAGCCTTCCGCCGCCTCACCGACGCCGAGGTATCTGCCATCCTGGACGCCTAGGCCGCAATCTCCGTCACGACGGCGTGGCCTCGAAGGCCAGCCGAGTTTTGCGGCCTTTGGATTCTTTGCGGCCTTTGGATTCTTTGCGGGCTGGTGGTCCGTCGCGGTTTTGGAGTCGTGTTCCATACCGGGCCGCGCCGCTTCGGCCTGGACGCCGGGATCGAGGCCGTTCCGGTAGCCGGACTCTGGGGCTGACCGGCCGAAGGTGTCGCCGCCGTAACAGCGCGGGCAGGCGACCGCTATGGTCCGTGCTGGTCCGGGTCGCGCCAGAGCACATCGATGGGCGCCGAGTAGAGGCGGTCGCCGAGTTTGTAGCTGCGGTCGGCGGTGTGCAGCAGGACTCCGGCCCGGAACACCGACGGGGACGCGGCGTCGAGCCGGTCGCGCAGCCAGGCCAGGTGCTTGAGATGTCCGGGCCCCGGCGACGCGGTGAGCTTCACCTCCACCGCGACGACCGCACCGTCGGCGCGTTCGATCACAAGGTCGACCTCGTGTCCGGCGCCGTCGCGGTAGTGGTGGAGCTGCATCGGCTGGCTGCCGGCCGAGAGTTGCCGGGCCATCTCGTTGGCCGCGAAGGTCTCCAGCAGAGCCCCTCCGCCCGCGGCCGTTGCGGGCTGCAGGCCGGTGGCGTCGACATTCATCAGCGCGGCCGCGAGACCCGTGTCGGCGAGGTGCAGCTTGGCGCGGCGGATCACGCGGGCTGTGGGGCTTCGCCTCCACGAGGGGACCTCGTGGATGAGGAACACCATGCGCAGCCACCCCAGATACGACTCCAGCGTGCTGCGGTCCACTCCCAGCCGGCCGCACCAGTCGGCCATGTTCAACTCGGTGGCAGTGCGGGCTGCGGCCAGTCGCAGCAGCGCCTTCAGCGAGTCCGCCCGACGAATGTCCGCGAGCTCGGCCACGTCTCTGCTCAGCACCGTCTCGACGTAGCTCTCGAACCACAGCCGGCGAGCCCTCCCGGACAGCTCCACCGCCTCCGGGTACCCGCCTCGGCACAGCATTGCGAGATAGTCGTGGCGCGTCAGGGGTGAGGCGTGCCCCGGCTCGACGCCAACCTCGAACCAGTCCGAGAGACGGCAGCCCGCTGTGCCGTGCAGTTCCGCCTGCGACAGCGGCCACAGCCGCAGGATCGCCGCTCGACCGGCGAGCGACTCGCTGATCGTGGGGACGGACAGGAAGTCCGTCGAACCTGTGAGCAGGAAGCGGCCGGGCACCGGATCCTCGTCCACGACGGTCTTCAGGGCCCGCACCAGGCGGTCCCCGCCGAGCTGGATCTCGTCGATGGCCAACGGATGGCGTTGGTTGGCCAGGAACGTGCGGGGATCCTCCAGCGCGGCCAGCCGCGTCTGCTCGTCGTCGAGGGTTGCGTAGGTTCCGCGCCTGTCGGTCACGATCTGCTTCGCGAGGGTGGTCTTGCCGCTCTGCCGGGCACCGTGCAGCACAACCACCCGGAAGATGTCGAGAGCCTCCGAGACTCGAGTCTGCAAGTGACGCCCTACACGCCTCATGAGCACGACCCTACCGGATAACCCAAGTTTTGCAGCGCCGCTAACCTTACTTTTGCATGATAGCTATCCCAAGTCTTGCAATGCTGCTAACCACCGCTGCGGAATGCTGCCGCGTCACCGGCTTCCAGGGCGTCCTCGAACTGTGGGAGCGCGGTGCCGACGAACGCGACCGGCCGTCGCTCACGCCGACAGACGTGCTGCACGACTGAGCGTCGCAGCGGTTCAAGCAGCCTCGCGGCTGTCGCCGTCGGATTCGGGGTCGTCCGGCGCGGGCCAGCCGATCCCAAGGTGGCCCTCGATGCGTGCGAGCCGTTCCCGGGTGTCGCTGAGGATGCGAATCACGGTGCCGTGGTTCTTCTCGATCAGGTCTCGGTTCTTCTCGATCAGGTCCCGGTTCTCTTTGCTGGCCTTGTCGATGAGGTCGCGGTTCTCTTTGCCGGCGTCGGTGATGAGTTGGCGGGTCGTGGTGCTGTCGCGG
>JAPOQG010000106.1 GCA_026710865.1 Acidimicrobiaceae bacterium | reverse complement strand
GGTGGCTTGGGCCAGCGCCACTGGTCGGCTTCGTCGAGGGGCGTGCCGCAGCGGCGACAGAACCCGCTGCTCTCATCTGGTGTCGACTCGTGGGAGCACCTGTCCCTGAGAGCGGACAGCCGCACGGCGTGCACCGCCAGGCGCAAGGCCACACCCGGAGAGCACCTGCCGTCGGTGTCACAGAGATCGGCTTCACGGCCGGCGGCGATCTCGATGCCGAGGGCGCCCGAAGTGCCCCAGAGGTCGGCACAGTCAGGATCGGCGGCCACTTCGACCCGCCAGTGGCCGTGGCGCTCGCGCAGATAGAAGCTGCGCCCGTCGCAGGTGCCGGCCACGACGAACGGGCAGGCCGAGCACCGCACCTCGGCGTCCACTTCGAGCTCTGCGGCGGCCTCGGCCAGCTCGGTGCGGTCCCGGTCGGCCTCGTCTGACGCACCAACGGCCTCGCTGATGTCCTTGAGCAGTCGATCCCAACCCTCGGCGCGTTCGGCCGCGGTCAGCTGGCAGGGACACTCGGCGCCGCCCTCGTGAAGGCTGGGACTTGCCGGGGACGGATGGCATGAGCATCGGCAATCGGCAGCCTCGTCGATGTTGCGCAGCGGTGGGCCGGTGGCCAGCACAGCCAGTCGGGCCGGTCTGGCGGCGGCGTACTCCTCCCTCATGGCACGGGCCTCATCTTCGAGTGCGTCGCGCTCTGCCTGGTCGGGCGGGTCAGGCGGGAGCCACATGCGAGGCGGGTGCAGATTCATGAAAACAGCATATAGATACAAACTCAAATATGCATTACTGACCAATGGCAATATATTTGAGGATAGACCGCTCTGGAGGACCGATGAGCGACACGAAGATGACCCCCGAGGAGGAGCACGAGTTCTACTGCAGGCCTGAGAACCAGGAGCCGCAGGGGCCTGCCCGGCAGCGGGAGCGGCGGATGGCCGATCCCGTGCCGCGACCACGAGAGTCGACACCCTGACGAGCGAGCTTGCGTTGTCCGGGGCTGTCATAGGGGCTCTATAGGGTCGTGGGTGATGACTGGAGAGATGAGAGCGCCATGAGCAGAGAGGCGCGGCGCAGCAGCTGGAAGGCCGAGCCGCTGACCGTCCCGCAGCCGATACCGCCGCCTGCGCGGGTATGGACCGACGACGAGATGGGTGTCATCCGGCGCGGCTACGTCCCTCACATAATGGACGAGAAGTGGTTCATCTTCATGGAGCAGGACCGCCTGTTCGCCCATCGCAGCTGGACCGGGCTCGGCGTCTACGAGGCGGCGTTCGCCCCCACCGACGGCGGATACGTCATCGAGTCCGCAGTCGTCACCGGCAACGAGGCCGGGTACCGGCGCTCCTCCGACGACGAGGAGTCACTGACCCTGGAGGTGCTCATCGTCAGCTATCTGCTACAGGAGTCACCGTCTGAGGAACAGCTGGCCGGCTTCGCCCCGCACACCAAATGGGAGTTCATGGTGCCGACCGTGCCCAAAGAGATGTTCCTGCCGCGGGTCGTCAAGGCAGCCGACCCGGAGACAGAGGCGTAAGCCGCCCGCTGCCGTGGGAGCCGTGTTCGCCGACGTGCTGGTCGAAACGGACACGACCGAGACCGCTGCGCCGATCGTCCGGGGCGCCGCCCTGTCAACAGCGTTCTGCGAGCGGTTCCGCGGCGAGCACGACGTCTGTGGTCCGCTCACCGGTGGCCGGGGGCCATGTAGAACCAGAACGGGAACGGAGCACCCTGCTCGCGAATGGCAGCCCGGGCCGCCTGCATGGTCTTGCCTGCTTCGGTCTGTTCGTAGAACCAGGCCTCCACCGACCGGGCTCCCGGCGCGGGACCGGTGGCGAGCTGCAGGGCCGCCTCGGTGTAGTAGGCCCGAATGTCGTGGCAGACCGCGACGGTGATCTTTCCCGGAAGCGGCGTCTCCTTCCACGACGCGCCCTGCGCCCGGGGCACCGGCTGCTGTGCGCCATGGGCCCGCATCGCAGCATCGCCACCGGTCATTGCGGAGTCCTGTTCATGTTGAGCGTGTCGGCATTTGTCACCGTAGTCCCCTCTCTACGCGGCCGTCGTAGGTTCACCCGCCCGCGTCTGAGTCGTTGAAGCAGGCGCGGGCAGCATCGTCAGGGATGGTTATGTTGTCGGCGCTGAGGTCGACGCCGTGTTCGACGAGGCATGCGATCTGGTCGTCGTCGACCTCGAAGGTGCCGGTGGGGACCTCGGCGCCGAGGTCGAAGCTGCCCTCCTCGATCGCGAGCTCCGCGAGGGTCGCCGCGCCGGCTGCCAACGCTGCGTCGGGGTCATGCTGTCGTCCACGGCGAGCGTCAGTCACTAGTGTCGGCGAACGCCCCAAGATCGAACGGGATTGAACCAACCACTGGTGGACACGCATGAGGATCACACTGACCAACGTCATCGTCGACGACCAGGCCAAGGCCCTCGCCTTCTACACCGAGGTCCTCGGATTCCAGAAGCATCACGATGTGCCCGTCGGGGAATACTCCTGGCTCACGGTGGTCTCGCCCGAGCAACCGGACGGACCCGAGCTGCTCCTTGAACCCGCGGCACACCCGGCCACCAGGACATTCCGCGACGCCCTCACCGCCGACGGGATCCCGTCAGCACAGTTCACCGTCGATGACGTCCATGGCGAATACACGCGGCTGCGCACCGCCGGGGTCGAGTTCGCCCAGCCACCCACCGACCTCGGAACCGTCGTGTCGGCCATCTTCGACGACACCTGCGGAAACCTCATCCAGATCGCGACCCCAGCACCCCCACCGGAAGAGATTCGGCCCGTGGCATGACGAGACTGGGACGTTCCTGCGCGACCACGAGAATTGAGCGGCTCCCAACCACAGGCAGCCGTACAATTGGGGCATGCATCCCAAGGCGCTGATGGGGCGGCCTGTGTCGATCCCAGATGACATGGAGGACCGGTCGATGCCGAAGGCCGGCGGCCGGGTCACCCTGCCGCGCCATGTCGCCTGGAGCTTCCCCTACAGCTACGACATCGACAAGCGAAAGCAGCTGAGGGCTTGCTACGAGCGGGTGATGACCGAGGGCCTCGATGAGGACGTGCGCTACTACATCGACCTCGACAGGCTTCTGGAAGTGTGGGACGAACTGTGGCTGTCGCCGCATGTGCGCGAGGCTTGGAGCGCCTGGCTGCGCGACCGCGGCCTCATCGACTAGCCGCGCGGTGCTGACCGACCTGCAGCGCCGCGTGCGCGGCATCATCGCCACCTTGCCCGAAGGCGCTGCTGTGGCCCTCGCCGGCGGTAGCGCGCTGATCGTTACGGGTGTGGTGCGTCGCGGGACCGACGATCTCGACTTCTTCGCTGCTCATCCCCAGCCGGTGGCCCCCATGCTCGACGCGCTTGAGACAGGACTCGAGGAGGCGGGGCTGCGGGTCACCCGGCTGCGGGCCGCAGACACCTACGCGCGCCTGCTGATCGAGTCTGACAGCGACGCCACCTACGTCGATCTGGCCACCGACTACCAGCTGATGCCCGCCCTCAAGACCCCTGATGGGCTGATCCTCGCGGATCGAGAACTGGCAGCGAACAAGACCCTGGCCCTCTTCAGTCGAGCCGAGGCCCGCGACTACATCGACTTCCAAGCGCTGGCGCAGCGCTTCGGCCTCGCCGAACTCTGCAACCTGGCCACCTCTAAGGACGGCGGCTTCACTCCCTCCCTACTGGCGGAGGCGTTGGACTTCATCGACGAACGCGACCGCGACACCTTCGACCTCGACGACGACGCCTACGAGGAACTGGTCGCCTTCGCAAAGTCGACTGCCCGGGAACTCCAAGAACTCGCGCCCGTCCGAGACGATCCAAGCGGGCCCGCCATCATCTAGCGGGCCTCAAGACCTCTCTCTCTCTCTCTCTCTCTCTGTCTTCTCCTGCCGGTGCGCCTGCCGGTGGCCGCTCGCACGGCAGCCGATCCTGTCGCCGCATCAACCACTCAGATCGCTCCAGACCGCGTGACAATCACGGCGGCGCGTGCTGTGCGCCGTCGGTGGTGGATGGCAGTACACCTTGAGGTCCGCGGCCACGTCTCGCGCACCTTCAACACCACCGGCCCGGACCGCAACGGCAGCCGCACCAAGAACGGCAACGACGACGCAGCGTCAGGGTTGCGGGCAACAACGAAGTCCTCCACGCCACGACCCTAGCTGTGCCCCAAACCCGCGATCAGCGGTCTCGCTACCAGCGCTCGTGGCGGGGGCGGGTGCTGTAGCGGTCGATCCATTCCTGCACCATCGCCTCGTCTGTGATGTCGATCCCGTCGTCGAGCATCTCGGTGGCGATGTTGGCGGCGGGCGAGCGCATGGCCGGATCCGCGGCGTTGAGCCTCATGTCGGCGAAGGACTCCCGGGCGGCTTCAAGGTTCATTTCAAGCAGCTCCGTGGCGAGGCCGCGGCGTTGAGCGGCGAAGCGCAGCCACCGCGGGAACACCCACTCGACGACATCGTGCCACTCGTCGTCGCACACCGACTTGGCCGGGATCCACACCCTCAGGAAGTGCTCCACCCTGTTGGGGCTCCAGCACAGCGGATCACCGTCGCGCCACGCCTGGGCGAACCCGCACACGGCGCCGGCCACGCTCTCAGCCTCGTCTGGCATCGTGTCCTCGGCCACATCGACGAACTCCTCGCAGAGGCTGTCGATCTCCTCATCGGTCAGCGCCCCGGGGGCTCGCGTTCCCCCGTCGGGCAGCAGAGCGACCCGGTGGCCGACCAGAGCCCGCAACTCGTGGTCCCATCCGTCCTCGTCGTCGTAGCCGATGTCGGTCCGGTCCCGCCGCTGCAGCGCGGCCTCGACAATCGCCCGAGCGTCGGCCAAACCGAGCGGCCGCATCACGGCGTGGGGCTGCTTGGCGAACGGACCCTCGATCGCCTCGATCGGAGGGCCATACACGAAGTGGCATGCATATGCGCCCTGGGAGCCGTTGACGCTCACGCCGAGACCGCGCACCTCGCCGTCGGAGCGCTCGAAGTCGATCCACACGGAGCGCTCGTCACCCCAGTCGTCGGTCAACAGCGCGGCCCGGCGCGGCGTCACATCGCCGATCTCGCCGATCCAGCCCGGCAGCGGCTCGCCGCTGCCGATCAGTTCCTCCAACAACCGTGCCGCCCGGCGCCTCTCTAGGGACGGGCCATAGGCGCTGATAGACGCGGCCACCACCGCTGCGGCGCCGCGGTCCGGGCAGGCCCTAGCTGCGGCCAGCGCCCTCGAAGCGGGCATCACCACGACGCCAGAAGGACCGACAGGACGAAACAGGATCTGCGCCGACGACGCCCACACCTCGGCCTCGTCAAGCTCGACGCACTCGGCCGCGACGTCGGCAGCGTCGTCCAGGAGCTCCTGCTCCAACGGCGGGTCCTGCGTCGGGGTTCCCGCCGGACTCCGCTCGCGGCCTCGTTCACCGGGCCTGGTGCCCTTCGGGGTGACGCGCCCGCCCCGGCAGCGGCGGTGTGGGCGTGGCATCAGACGTCTCTCCCCTCTCTCAGGTTCGAGTCCCGGCAGACTTTGGACGCGGCGCGGCCAGGTCCGCGGGCTGGCTCTAGCCGATGCTCGCCCCGCCGGAGCGGAACCCCCTCAGGTCCCCGACTCCGTCAGCGGCCCGTCTGCAGCTGCACGAAGACGGCGCCCCGCGTGCCACGAGAAAGCCCCGCCAGTGCACCACCGACAAGCGGCAGCGGACGGCGGGGAGGATTGCACACATGATGGCACCCCAGGTGCGAAATCACAACGTGTCCCTGTCCGAAGCTCTACGGCGAGAGCGTGTAGTCCGTGTCGTCTCGCACCTGCGAGAAGCGGGTGGCATCAAGGGCGTGATTCCACAGACGCCGTCCGGGAACCCTCATCCTGCGGTGCGGATGTTCCGGACTCCACCACATGGCCGTCTCGACCCGCTTTCCGGCATCGAGCGCAGCCTCTATCGCTGGCGCAAGGTCAGAATCGGCAGACATCACCACGGCCACGTCATAGCGGGCCTCGCGGGCTCCAATCGCTATGTCGAGGGCCATCAGGACATCGATGCCCTTCTCCTCGGCCCGCCACGCGGTGGGTTGGCCCATCGACCATGCCGTCGGTTGGTACCGCAGCGGGCGACTTCTGACCGTCACGAGCGGTTGGGACTCCCACGCGTCGAGCTGCCGCGCGGACCCGGCTTGTGCCTGTGCGCCGCTCTTGGTGCCTGGCCTCCCCCGGTAGACGTACACCGCCGTGAGTTCACGAGCTGGGTCGACCTTCTCGCCGAGTTGCTTCAGTAGCACGGCGAGCCTCAGCGGCTTCACCTGCCCGAATGTGTAGGGATCGCGTTGCGGGTCACCAAAGACCTCCCGTGCCCCAAAGCGCGTGTTCTCGTAGTCAATGAACACAGCGACACTCGTCACCGAGTCGCCTCCCGAAACGAATATGCCCCGCCATTCCCGGCAAGGCCGGGAAGGCGGGGAGCAGTGCACGAACTGTAGCAGACCCCAGAAAGAAGTTCATAGATCGTCCGTTAGAGTTTTCGTTAGAAGTCTCGGCCTGTAGATCGCACCGGTAGTCCAGCCGGCCGATTGCGGAGTGGGAACTCTGAAGCACCAGCTGGGACCGCCGGTGCAGACTCACGAGTCCTGCCATCAGTCTGCAAGCACGAATCGAGACCGGCGCAGCCCCTACCAGGGAGCGTGAATTCATGAGCCGCCGCGAAGACGTTCTGAGGAAGCACCGCGACGCAATCCGACAAGCCGCTGCGCGGAGCAGGCCGACGACCTCGTCGATGGGTGCTGAGTTCATCGGTCGCCTCCGAGGCGACGCCAAGCGGCGGTGCCGGGCTGCAGCGTGTGGTCCTCGCCGACGGTGTGGCGGTCGCTGACAGGATGCACGGCGAGGATCGACGCGAGATCGCCGTCGGTGAAACGGGCGTAGGTGGCGGCGTGACCGAGAGCAGGGACACTTCCAGGCTCTGTCGCTGTGTCACGGAACTCAGATCAGGAAGCTGAAGTACTCTCGCCGTTGATGGGTGTAACGGATGTCGGCGTCAACGGGTCGGCCGTTGTTGAGGCGACCAGGGCGTCTGCAAGATGTGACGCATTGGGAGCGGCTGGAGTCTCCCGCCACGTCAAGACAGGTAAGGCCACCGATGCTCGGCCCTAGCCGCCTCGGCCGAGCCCAGGTCCATTTGGACTTCCACACCTCGGAGCACCTCGGAGCGATTGGTGGCGACTTTGACGCCGACGAGTTCGCCGAGAAACTGGGCGGCGCCGGCATCGACCAGGTGAACCTGTTCGCCAAGTGTCATCACGGCTGGTCGTACTATCCGACCGGTGTCGGCTGCATGCATCCGGGTCTGCGCTTCGATCTCCTCGGCGAGCAGATTCGGGCCTGTCAGGCGGCTGGCCTTGCCGTCGCCGCCTACTACACCGTGGGGTGGTCGGCCCAGGATCTCAACGAGCACCCCGAATGGGCCGCGGTTGGCCGCGACGGAACGCCCCAGGCCATCAACGTCGCCCACGACGCCAAGGCCGACGAACCCCGGCCGCCCACCTCTTGGGTATACCTGTGCCCCGACGGCGAGTACCTCGACCTCATGGTGGCGCAGGTAGAGGAGATCGCGCGGCTTTACGATCCCGACGGGCTCTGGTTCGACATCTGTGCGACGGTGCCGTGCTTCTGTGCCCGCTGCCGTGCGAAGATGTCGTCTCGGCGCGTCGACCTCGGAGACGGCGAAGCCGTCCGGGACTTCAATCAGCGACGCTGGCAGCGGGCGTTGCAAGCACTCAGACGAGCGGCCCGGACCGGCGCGTCGGCCCGCCCGGTGTTCTTCAACGGCACGACCGTGCTCCACGGCGACATCTACTACGCGGCCGATGCCCGGTACGGGTTGAGCTCCTTCAACTCGCACCAGGAGATGGAGCATCTCCCCACAACCTGGGGCGGCTACGACAAGCTGCCATTGCGGGCCAGGTACTACCACAGCCTGGGCTACGACCTCGTCGCCATGAGCGGCAAGTTCCACACGAGCTGGGGCGAGTTCGGGGGGTACAAGTCCCAGAGGGCCCTCGAATACGAGGCGCGGTCGATGATCGCCAACGGCGCCCGCTGCAGTTTCGGCGACCAGTTGCATCCGAGTGGGTGCCTCGACGATCAGACCTACGACCTGCTGGGAACGGTGTACCGGTCGGTGGCAGAGTTGAACGGGTTCACCGACGGAGCGAGGCCGTATTCGAGGCTGGCGCTGTGCCCCAGCGAGAGCGAGGACGACGACCAGGGAGTTGCCCGGGCGCTGCTGGAGGCGCACCGCGAGTTCGTGGTCGTGACGCCCGGGGGCCTCGATCCTGCTTGCCACGACGCCGTGGTGGTGGCCGGGCCGCTTCCAGACGCGGCCGGCTGCGAGCTCGTCCGCTTCGCCTCCGCGGGAGGCCGCATCCTTGCGCTGGGCGACGCCGCAAGGGGCCTGGCGCGTCAGACGCGGGCCGCGCTGCTCGGGATCGACAACGCCGGCGAGCCATCCGGTGACGGCGACTACAGTTCCTACTCGGCCGTCGAGTTGGTGCCGCTCGGGTCCGGACTGGCCTACAACTACGAGCCCGGCTGGCGATTCGAGCTCGTCGCGGGTGCCGAGGTGCTCGCCGGCATCCACGACGCCTACTTCGACCGCACCTACGGCCGGTACTGCTCGCACGAGAACGCGCCACCGCAGAAACACGCCAGCGGACACCCGGCAGTGCACCGGCACGGACCCCATCTGGTTGCGGCCCACCCGCTGGGACGCCTCTATCTGCGCCACGGCGCCGAGGTCCACCGCAGCCTGCTGTGGGCCCTCTTCTCGGCTGTGGACACCAGGCCAGTGATCGTAGTGTCCGGGCTGCCGGCCGGCGGCCGGGTCACCGTGCTGGACCAGCCGGAGCGCTCCCGCACGCTCGTGCATGCGCTCTACGCCCCGCCGGTTCAGCGCGGTCGATCGGTCGTCGTCGATGACGTGGTGGCGGTGCCCGGCGTCTCTGCCACCGTGCGCTTGGACAGCGAGGTTGCGGCCGCCTCCGATGGGCGCCGCGGGGCGCCGCTGCCGCTGGCCCGTGGCCAGGACGGCTCCGTCTCGTTCGATCTCCCTGTAATCGAGATGCACGCCGTGGTAGTGCTGCATCATCTGGAAGACGACCAGATCTCTAGAGAATAGTCGGATGGGTAATATGTATGTTAGTGCATTGTCAAGATATTTAATTGTCTGATCATAAGATAGACATCGGATGACTTGGTTGAGCCTCGGCCCGACGCGGGTTACCGTGGCTCTAAGGGAGGAAGCGTGGCGGGATTGGTCCTCGAGGGACTCACCAAGATCTACAGCGGTAGGGTCGAGTCGGTAAGCAACGTAACGCTGACCGTCGCCGATAGCGAGTTCCTCGTGTTGCTGGGCCCCTCGGGCTGTGGCAAGTCGACGCTGTTGCGAATGATCGCGGGACTCGAGACCATCACCGCGGGCTCCCTCGCCATCGGCGGGCAAGCCGTCGGCGATGTGCACCCGCGGGACCGCGACATCGCCATGGTGTTCCAGAACTACGCGCTGTACCCGCACATGACGGTCAGGAAGAACCTCGCCTATCCGCTGAAGCTCCAGAAGGTGCCCAAGGCGGAGCGGCGCGCCAAAGTGGAGCGGGTCGCCGCGCTCCTAGAGATCGAGGCTGAACTCGACCGTCGCCCGGACTCCCTGTCGGGCGGGCAGCGGCAGCGGGTGGCCATGGGCCGGGCTCTGGTCCGTGAGCCCTCTGTTTTTCTGATGGACGAGCCGCTGTCGAATCTCGACGCCCGCCTGCGGATGCAGATGCGCAGCGATATCTCCGCGCTCCAGGGCAAGCTCGGCATCACCACCGTGTACGTCACGCACGACCAGGTCGAGGCGATGACCATGGCCGATCGGATCGTGGTGATGAACCAGGGACGGGTCCAGCAGGTTGGCCGGCCGACCGAGGTCTACGAGCATCCCGCCAACCTGTTCGTGGCGGGCTTCATCGGCTCCCCGCCCATGAACTTCTTCGCCGCCCGCCGAACCGACGGCGGCGTCGCAGTGAGAGGCCATGAGATCCCAGTGACCGGCGCCTTGGATCCCTGCGGCGAGATTGATGCCGTCGTCGGCATCCGCCCCGAGGAGGTCAGCTTCGGTGAGCCGGATCCCGGCGAACTGTCAATCACCGGCTTCATCGCTGCAGTCGAGACGCTGGGAGCGGAGACCCTTTGCCGTGTCGAGGCCGACCTGACCGCAGTCGTGGTGGAGGCCGGCGTGGTGACGGCCAGCGCTGCCGGCCCGGGCTCGTTCCTGGTGCGGACACCGGGCAATCGAGACGACCTCGCGGGCGCGCAGGTGCAGCTGCGGGCCCCCATCGGCGCGCTCCGCGTGTTCGACGCCGCGAGCGGGCGGGCTGTCGGCGTCGACGCATGCGACGGCTCGGCGCGGCCGGGCGCCGACGACACGGGCCAGCCGACAGTGCTGTCCGCCGGGTGAGAGCTCATGAGCGACATGAAGAAGCGCCGCAGCGGCCCATGAGCGACGCGGCATGACCGACCGGCTGGCTGATCCTGCCACAACCGCCGACGACGGCCCGGATGTCACTGCCGTGATCGAGCAGCAGGCGCCAAGCCGGGTACGGCCGCTCACCCGGAAACCGGGCGCCAGAGGCATCGTCGTCTTCTTCGGACCGCTGTTCGTGTTCTACGCCGTGTTCTACTTCTTCAGTGTCGCATTCCTGGCTCGCACCAGTTTCCAGGATGTGTCGCTGTCTCTGCGCAATGCCGTCAGCGTCGGATGGGACAACTACCGGCTGCTCCTCGACGACCCCCGATTCATAGACGCGCTCAGGAACAACCTCGTCTTTGCCGCGGCCGCCATCGCGGCTGCCATGACGATCGGATTCTTCATAGCGGTGGCGCTGTGGTCGGGCGTGAGGGGTCGGGCTCTGTTCTATGCGGTGTTCCTGCTGCCTTCGCTCATGCCCATCGCCCTGGTCGCATCGGTGTTCCGCACGATGCTGGAATCGCGTTTCGGAGCAGTCAACGAGTTCCTGAGGAGTGTGGGCCTCGAAGCGTTGGCCCAGCGCTGGCTGATCGATCCCGACCTGGCCTATGGCGTCATCGTCGTCATGTTCGTCTATCTGATCGGGCTGCCGATCCTGTACTACACGTCGAACCTCGCGGTGATCAACACCTCCGCTCTGGAGTCCGCCGTGCTTGATGGGGCGGGCCCGTTCAGGCTGATGGGCGGGATCCTGTTCCCGATCATGAAGAACACGCACAAGACCGTGACGCTGTCGACTGTGCTCATCTCGTTTCGGGCCTTCGACATCGTGTTCTTCTCGACTGGAGGCGGGCCGGCCGGCAGGACGGAGATAACGGGGACGTACGTCTACAACTTCACTACAAGCGGAACGAATGTCGGCTTCGCGTCGGCCGCGGCCGTCATCGTGCTGCTGATATCGCTGATCGTCTCCGCGGTGCAGTTGCGGATCTATCGGCGGGCTGGCGCCTCCTGATGGCGGTTGACAGCACCGCCGTCTCCAGTCGCTCGACCGGACGAGCCACCGACAATCTCTACCGTTCCCGGATCGACCGTCTCATCATGGGGTCGATACTGGTCGCCATGGGCCTGCTGTGGGTCGTGCCCATCGCCGCCGCCGTCGATCGGGCCCTGGTGTTCAACGGCTGGCGCAACTTCTCCGAAGTCATCAGCGGCGACATCGGCGGAATCACGATCTGGCGGACCTACGCAAACTCGTTCGCCATCGCCTTGCTCCATGCGGCGATGGTCCTGGTGGTCGCGAGCCTGGCCGGGTACGGGTTCGCCAAGTTCGACTTCCGGGGCAAGGAGGTCATGTACTACGTCACTCTGGTGTTCCTGGCGGTGCCGGCCACGTCCATCCTCGTGCCGTTGTTCTACATCACGAGAGAGCTCGACCTGCGCGACAGCTATCTGGGGGTCGCCCTGCCGGAAGCAGCCTTGACACTGCCGTTCGGGGTGCTGTTGATGCGCAACTTCGCAGAGACGATCTCAGACACCTACATCGAGGCGGCCGCGATCGATGGGGCGTCCCACTTCGAGATATTCCGGGGCGTGTTCCTTCCGATGAGCAGGCCAGCCTTGCTCAGCCTGGGGACCCTCTCAATAATGTGGTCTCTTCAGGACTTCCTGTTCCCGTCGCTCTTCTTCACCGACGCCAACAAGACGACCGCCGCCCAGGCCGTGTTGAGATTCAAGGAGTACTTGGGCGCCACGCCCGACGACATCGGCAAGTACAACGCCAGCCTCGTCCTGCTCGCCGTGCCTGCGCTAATCGTGGTGATCGGAGGCCTGCGCTTCATCACTCGCGGGCTCGCGGCCGGCGGCATCAAGGAATAGGCCTCGAGATGAGCGGACGCAACGCCGTCGATTTCCCACGACCAGCGCGGAGGCCTGCACGCGACATGGGCGGACTGAGGATCGTGGACATGTCGGTCCGTGACATCAGGTTCCCGACTTCGGACGACCTCGGCGGATCCGACGCCATGAACGCAGCGCCCGACTACTCCGCGTCATACCTGAGGCTCGCCACCGACCGCGCCGGTCTGTACGGCTGCGGTTTCACATTCACGATCGGTCGGGGTGCCGACATCGTGACCCGCATGGTGGAGCAGCTCGCCGCTGGCCTGACCGGTCGGCGCGTGGACGACATGGTGGACTTCATGGCCGGTCTGCTTCACGATCTCACCCAGGACAGCTTCCTGCGCTGGCTGGGCCCTGAGAAGGGTGTGACCCATTTGGCCGCGGCTGCGGTGCTCAATGCGGTGTGGGACTTGTGGGCGAGAGCGCAAGAGGTTCCTCTGTGGCGCCTGCTGGTGGAGCTCGAGCCCGAGGAGCTGGTCGGCTGTCTGGCCTTACGACACTTGGAGGACGCCCTCTCCGCCGACGAGGCGGTCTCCATTCTCCGGAGGCGCCGGCTGGGCCGCGATGAGCGGTTAGCCCATCTGCGCCGCTCGGGCTACCCGGGCTACATCACATCCGCGGGCTGGTTGGGCTACAGCGACGCCGAGGTGCGGCGAAGGGTCACGCAGGCCCTGGGCGACGGATGGGAGGCATTCAAGCTCAAGGTCGGCCAGGATCTCGACAGCGACCTGAGACGGACCCGGATGGTGCGCGACCTGATAGGCACCGACCGCCGCTTGATGGTCGACGCCAACCAGGTCTGGGAGGTGCATGAGGCGATCGAGTGGGTCAACGCCCTCGCCGAGGTCGGCCTCTACTGGATCGAGGAGCCGACCAGCCCAGACGACATCCTGGGCCACGCCGCCATCGCCCGAGCGGTCGCCCCGGTGCTGGTCGCCACCGGAGAGCACGCCCACAACCGCGTGATGTTCAAGCAGTTCCTCGCCAGCGGCGCGATCGGCGTCTGCCAGATCGACAGCTGCCGGCTGGCCAGCGTCAACGAGAACGTGTCGGTGCTTCTGATGGCCGAGAAGTTCGGCGTGCCGGTGTGCCCCCATGGCGGCGGGGTCGGCCTCTGCGAGCTAGTGCAGCACCTCTCGATATTCGACTACATCGCCGTCAGCGCCAGTCTCGAGAACCGCTGGATCGAGTATGTGGACCATCTCCATGAGATGTTCGTGGCTCCAGTCCGCGTCGTCGGGGGCCGCTACCAGCTGCCCGACAGGCCAGGCTTCAGCGCGGAGTTGTCGGCGGAGGCGATCCAGAAATTCGAGTATCCCAGCGGCACGGTGTGGCGCGCCCGAGAGCCGGCCGCGCATGAATAGGCGCGACAACGGGGGGCGCGACGCCGCGAGCCTCAGCGTCGTCGACGCCCACATTCACCTCTGGGACACGGCGCGGCTGCGCTACCGATGGCTGGAGGCCGCGCCGGGGCTGCCCCGGCTCGCCGACAGCAACCTGTTCGAACGGGCCTGCGGGCAACTGGAGACGGCGACGATACGTGGCGCAGTGGCGATCCAAGCGGAATGCGATCCGGACCAAGCCTCCGAAGAGGTCGAGTGGATCCTCAAGCAGCGGGCCGCGGGTGCTCCCGTGGCAGCCGTGGTGGCCTTCGCTCCGGTGGAGAGGGCCACGGCGGCCGAGATGCTGGGCCGCTACGCAGAGAATCCTGCGGTTCGCGGCGTGCGTCGCAACATTCAAGACGAGGAGCCTGGGTTCTGTCGGCGCATGGCTCCAGGCGTGAAGCTGCTGGCCGACTACGGGCTGAGCTTCGACATCTGCGCCCGAGAGCACCAACTGTGCGAAGTCGTCGGGCTGGTCGACGCTGCTCCGCACACCTCGTTCGTGCTGGACCATCTGGGCAAGCCGGCCGTCGGGTCGGGCGGACTGAGGAGATGGCAAGCAGCGATACTGGAGCTCTCGGCGCGTCCGAACGTATCCTGCAAGCTCTCTGGGCTCGGGACCGAGGCTCCGCCGGACTGGTCCGCCCGGGACGTGGCGCCCTATGTGACGCACGCGCTGGAGACGTTCGGGCCCCGTCGAGTGATGTTCGGAAGCGACTGGCCGGTGTGCACCGCGGCCGGCACATATGGAGGTTGGTTGGACGTGATCCGTTCGACCGTTCCAGCCCGTCTCCACCAGGAGGTGTTCAACCACAATGCGTCCGAGTTCTACAGACTCGCCTGAGGACGGCCCCACCAACTCCCCGGGTGACACGACCGCCGGCACCCCCTTCCGGGTCGGCCAGGTCGTGCGCCTCCGCCCCGAGCGCCGCGACACATACATCGCGCTACACCAGGCCGTCTGGCCCGAGGTGCTCGCAATGATCAGCTCATGCAACATCACCAACTACTCGGTATTCGAGCTCGACGGGCTGCTCTTCTCGTACTTCGAGTACACGGGCAGCAACTGGGAGCAGGACAACGCCAAGATGATGGCGGACCCCGCAACGCGGCGGTGGTGGAGCCTGACGGACCCATGCCAGGAAGCAGTCGGCGGGCGTGACGGACCCAGGCCATGGACGCCCATGACTGAGATATTTCACCACGAGTGAGCGAGCCGGGCCCCGCTTGCGCTCCACTGCTGCGGATAGGCTGACAAGGTGCCCGCGCAGCCGCTAGGCGCCTCGCCGGCCGGGGCTCAGACCGAGGACAACCGCTCCGCGACAGACCGGACCATCGAGGGGATCGTTGCCCTGATCGGCGCCGGAGAGCTTGCAGCAGCGACCCGCCTGCCACCCGAGAGCGAGCTAGCCGCCCTGATGGGAGTCTCGCGAGGCTCGTTGCGGGAGGCGGTCCGAGTGCTTGCGTACCTCGGGATCGTCGACGTGCGGGTGGGCGACGGCACCTACGTGACCGACCTCGACGGCGCCAACCTCCTGCGCGGCTTCGACCTGCTCGGACAGGTGGCCAACGAGAAGACGGCGCTCGAGATCTTCGAGATAAGGCGCGTCCTGGAATCGGCGGCGGCGGCCATGGCTGCCTCGCGGATCACCGACGAGCAGTTGTCGGAGATGGAGGCCCATCTTAAGCAAATGAGATCCGAGAAGGACGCCGAGAGGTTCGTGAGGCTCGACATCCAGTTCCATGATCTGATTGCGTCCGCGACGGGCAACGTGTCGCTGCGGATGCTCGGCGCGTCGTTCTCGGCACGGACCCAGCGGGCCCGTCTGATGAGAGGCCAGAACCTCGCCGGCATCCTCTCGAGATCGACCATCGAGCACGACGACATATTCCGTCACATCAGGAACCGAGAGCCGGTCCTGGCCGCGGCGGCAGCAACATCGCACATCGCCAACGTCGAGAATTGGCTACGCCAGGAATTCGCGGCAAACAGCGACGGCGACACACCGGACAGCCACGCTGGGAGCGTCACCTGATTCCCGAGGACCACGGCCTGCCGTCGAACCGGTTGCGGCGAGCCACAAGATCGTCGAGGAGCCCTCTGTCCACTGGGTCACGCGCCGCGGCAACGCAGGCGGTGAGTTCGGCTTCGCTGCTGATGCCCGTAAGCACCGACGCGGGCCCGGCTAGGTCGACGGCGTAGCTGATAGCGGCCGCCGCGACGGGCACGCCCATGTCCTCGCAATGGTCGATCAGGGCGCGGGCGGCCCGCCTTCGCTCCGGCCCTGCGGGATGCCACTGCGGCGGCCCCGTGGGGCTCAGCAGCCCCATGTGCAGCGGCGACGCTGACACGACTCCGCACCCGTGGGCCCGTGCCGCGGGGACCAGCACCTCGACCACGGAGTCATCGAGAAGATCTCCATGGCAATAGCTCAGGACTGCATCGACGGCGCCGGTCTCGACCACTTCAACGAGAATCTCCAAGGGGTAGCCGGAGACCCCCACGTATCGGGCCTTCCCCGCGTCCCGGGCGTCCATCAACGCCGGCAGCGCGTCGTCGAGGATCATCGACAGTGCACCGAACTCGATGTCGTGGAGGAACACGATGTCCACATAGTTGGTGCGCAGACGCTTCAGGCTCTCCTCGATCGAGGCGGTGATGCGACCGCGGGAGAAATCGAAGCCGCCCGGGTAGTCCCGGTCATATCGCCCCGCCTTCGTGCTGATGACGGCCCGGTCTCGCACGCCGGCCAACGCCCGTCCTAGGCGCGACTCCGACAGCGTGCGCCCGTAGTACGGGGAGGTGTCGAAGTAGTCGATACCGAAGTCCAGGGCGGCCCGCACGATTCTGACCGCCTCCTGCTGCGCGAGAGCGCCATACTCGTCCCCTAACGGAGCCGCGCCAAAGCCGACGGCGGGCAACTCGAGGTCGGTGCCTTCGAGTGTGCGTCGAAGCATCGGATTGCGACCGGTCAGCGGCCCCTTGAGAGGCCGAGGGGATGGACCGCGATCCACCTAGGAATCAGCGGTGCGTTGAGAGAGGCGGCGGCCCGAGCGGTCCGTGAGCGCAGCGAACGAGCGCGGGAAACACGGACCCTCACCGCGAGCCGTTCACCACCTGTCCGCGCTCGCTCTAGGGGCATCGACAGGGTCGCAGCCCCGCGGGTGCATCCGATCGTGGCGACGAACCACGTCATCCGATGTTGGAGTAGCGTCCGCTCTCCCATTCCGACTGGAGATACTCGACCTGCTCGGCCACCGGTGTGCCGCTGATGATGGTGCCGATGACCGCGTCGCCGGCCGCGGCGGAGAAGTCCGACACGTTGTTGCGGTCGCTGCCCGGATTGGACAGCACCGCCGACAGCTCGGCGTAACCCGAAGCGGCTAGCCCCGTGCTGAATACGTCGGTCGGGACCGCGTAGCCGGTGCGGGCCGGCGATGCGAACAGGTCGGTGACCCACTGATCAACGCCTTCACCGCTGGTCATGTACTCGATGAAGCGTATGGCCTCGGCCTTGTTCTCGGAGTTGGTGGGCACGGACAGTCCCACCTCGATGAAGGCACGGATAGAGGGAGAGCCCTCATCCACAAGCAGCGGGAGCGGCGACGCCGTCACGTTCGACATCTCGATTCCGTTGGCGGTCCTGAACGGCTCGGAGAGGATTCCTGACTCCCACGTGCCCTGCAGGAACATCACCGCGCCTCCCGATTGGAAGATCTCCACAGACCGCCCGTAGTCCAAGTCGAGGACATCCTGACTGAAGATGCCATCCTCGAATGCTGAGGTCACCGCCTCGAACGCGGCGGCGTAGGTCGGGCTGTTCCATGATCCGCCCGCGTCGTAACGGACGCTGTTGAAGAAGCCGGGCTCGATCTGCTCGGTGACGGTCAGGACGATCTCATCCAAGAACCAGTTCGCGCCGGTGAACGAGATCGGCAGCAGGTCCGGCCGCTGCGACTCGACGGCCTGCGCCATGGCCAGCAGATCTGCACGGCTGCGCGGCACCTCCAAGCCGAGCTCATCGAGAAGGTCGACGTTGTAGTACGCGGCCGCCGAGCCCAAGAAGCCGAGGGGCGCGATGTAGATCTCGCCGTCCTCCGCTAGCAGCCGGGCCTGCTCCAGCGCGGCCGGTGCCAGATTGGCGTCCAGCGGCGCCGACGCATGCTGATCGAACAACGGTGCCAACGGGTCCAGATCGCCGCGGACGACGTTCACCATGGTCGACGTCTGCACCGCGGCCACGTCGATGGTGTCGCCTGCACCCAGCGCCAACGGCAGCCGGTCCTGGTAGGCGGTCGACTCGAACAGGTTCAACTCGACGCGGATATCGGAGTTCTTGGACTCGAAGTCGCTGATCACCCGCTGCATCGTCGCCTCGGGTGGGAACCACGTCCAGAATTGCAATGTCACAGGGGCCGCGGGCGGCTCCTCCGTCTCCGTCGAGCCGTCCTCGGGGGTGACCTCCCCGTCCTCGGGGATGACGTCCCCGTCCTCCGGCGTGGTTGCGTCCTCCTGCGGCTCAGCCTCGTCGTCGGTTCGCTCAGCGGCATCCTGGGACTCCCGGGAATCCCCGTCGGCGTCTTGCGGTGCATCAGCCGAATCGTCGCCTCCGCAGGCAGCAGTGAGCATAACGAATGCCAGTAGCACGGTTATCAGGCGTCTGCGTCTCATGTTGATGGTCCTTCCCCTCGGGATCCTCCTGGAAGGAAGAACGGTACCCCTCTTCAGGCAGCTGGTCAACCCATAGATCGGATGTTTAGTCGATTGATTGCCTCATATTGAGCTTGAAGGGAACCGTTACTTAGCAAGAGATCGGATTATTGGGATCAGACTGGCGTACTCGCGGCCTCGCCCGCGAGGCGAAGGGGTTCACCCAGTCGGCTGACCTGGAGGACGACCATGGCGTCCACGATCACGGGCTTGCCTCTGGTGACGGCTGCTTCGTTGCAGTCGAGCTCGATGACCGGCGGATCCAGTCCGTGAGGTCACCCACCGCGAGGTTCCCCGAGGCGACCTGGATGACCGTCTCGTACGCCTCCAGCGTGCCCCTGATCTCGCTGCCGTGGCTGCGCTGGTAGGCCAGAGCCAGCGGCGGACCGCCCACGCCGAGGGTGGTGCCCATCAACCCCGACATAGTCCCCGCTCCAAGCAGTGCCGGAGTCGTCTGGGGCAACGACACGCCGGCAACGCTGACCGCCACTATGGCCAGGATCGCGAACGCGAACACGATGGCGAGACCAGTGGTCGACAGCCACGTCACCACTAGGGCTCCGAGCACCATCCCTGGCACCCTGCCCACGATCAGCCACTTGACGCCGCGCTCATCTGCTGTGGCCCGGTCTCGCACAGTAATCATGGCAGTCAGAAGCACCGCGGAGCACAGCATCGGGCCCGGGATCAACTCG
>JAPOQG010000200.1 GCA_026710865.1 Acidimicrobiaceae bacterium | reverse complement strand
TTGCGGTGAGCGCCTCGGGCAGCTTCGGCTCGTCGCACGCGAACAGATCCGGTTGGTCCGTCGGCGGTGGCGGCGCGAGCCGTCTCGCGCGGTCGCGGACCCCGATCGTCTTGAACTCCCCTGCATGGGTGGGGGAAGGAAACTTCGCTCGAACGCCGTGTTGTGCGCCGATCATCACTAGGCGCTCCCGCTTCTGGGGAACACCGAAGTGTGCAGCGTTGATAATCCGCCAATCCGACGTGTAACCGAGCCCATCGAAGCACTCCTGCATCTGCTCGATCGTGGCGCTCCGGTTGTGCGTGGCCAAGCCCACCACGTTCTCCATGACAAACACGCGGGGTCTGAAATAGTTGACGTGGCCGGCGAACTCCTCGAAGAGCGAGTTGCGCGGGTCATCCTCCTTCGCTGAACGAAACGGCCGAATCGACGAGAAGCCCTGGCACGGAGGCCCGCCCACGATGACATCCACCTCAACCTGCTGAGGTCGGCCTTGGGGGAGAACTCCGGCGGAATCTACCGGAGCAGCGGCCCCCACCAGTTTCCTGACCTCCTTTCAGAGTCTGACACCTCGCAAGACTTGGAGATCAAGATTGCCCTCGGAAAGAACAGCCCCAAGGGCCACTTACCCAAAGAGGGAGCGCACCTCATCTGTCGCTACGTCCTCGGTGGCCGCGAGGGCGACTACTCCCGCGGGGATCAAGGCAACGTCGTGTGGATTTGGGAAATGCGACTTGGAGAACTGTCCGAAGACGATTTCAGGTTGTCTAACACGCCTGGCGACTCAGGCAAGACGGCAGTGGTAGGAGCCGACGCCCTGAAACGCCTCACTTGCGTCTATTTCGACCGGCGATTCAGTCCCGTCGCCAGACCTCTGCCTGGCCACGATTAGGTCCCGGACGGCCGGGAGCCTCTCGGACGGCTTCGACTACCCCCAACGCACTCATGTGCGGTCAGTGCTGAAACCCGCATGATCGCGTTCTTGTAGTGTCTAATGCGCTCTTGTAGGGATAAGTGTGCTATTGTAGGCAACGATGTCGGAATCCCTGCTCGGACCAGGTGACCTCAACCCGTTCTCACCCGACTTTGGACAGACCCCCGCCCACCTAGTGGGCAGGGACGGCCTCACGCGATCCCTGGGCACCGGTCTAGCGTCCGGCCCCACCGCGAGAAACTTCACCAGCCTCCTGATGGGGCCACGCGGATCGGGAAAGACCGTGGTCCTCACCGAAATGGAGCAACGCGCGGCTGCAAGCGGGTGGATCGTCATCTCGCTCGACGCGTCGACGCCCGGCATCCTGGACAGAGTGCGCCAGTCCGTCACGCATACGTGGACAGAATACGAAGGAGCCGACGCCGCGGATCCCGACAGGGACCGCCCTGGCCGCTGGTCGGGCACCACGCTCGGCCCAGTCGGGCTGCAGCGGTCCGTTCTCTCCGAGGTGCGACCCGAATGGGACGCGCGCCACCTCCTGACGAAGCTGGCGGAGCACGCGCAGCAGGCCGACACATCAGTACTCATGACCATCGACGAGATGCAAAGCGGTGATCGCAACGAACTGCGCCGCCTCTCGGCTGACCTGCAACACATCACCAAGCGGGCGCACCTGCCACTGGCGGTCATGTCGGCCGGCCTCTCGGAAATGAACCACACCCTGTTGCTGGACAAGAAGATGACCTTCTTCCGCCGCTGTGCGAGATTCGACATGCCGGGACTGTCGGCCGCCGACATCATCGCCGGCCTGCGCATCCCAGTCGCGGAGTCGGGGGGGAGCATTGACAGCGACGCGCTCGACTTCGCTGCACAGGCATGCGGTTCATTGCCCTATGAGATGCAGTTGATCGGCTACCACGCATGGACGATCGCAGGCGCTCCGCGACACCCGATCCAGACGGAGGCCGTGAGGCATGCCTGCGATCTGGCCAGTCAGTCGGTGCTAGATGATCTCGTGGTGCCGGCATGGCACGACCAGTCCCGATCCCACCAAGAGTTCTTGGGCGCAGTGGCCGACGCCGGCGGACAGGCTCGACCCGAGCAGCTCGCGGCATGCCTCGACTACAACTTCGTCACGCTCTCGGAGATATCCGAACGCCTCATCGCCTGCGGCTACCTGGCCGAAGCGAACGACGGCACATTGAGCCTCACCGACCTCATGCCCGTGGGCGCCATCCAAGGAATCATGGAATCTCGCCGCCGCTTCCAAATCGCCGGCGGACCGTCCACCGGCTCATCCGATGGACGAGGCAAGCGAGTCTCATCGGACCGCTGCGAGGAGTACATGCCCCGGGCGAAGGCGCACTGCGTCCTCCCGAGAGGACACAGTGGGGGTCATCGCTCTGGAGCGCGCCGTCCGAGGCGCCGGCAGTAGCGCAGCAGCCTGCACCGCCTGTCTCGCTCGAGCGTCCGGCATGCCTGGACAATGAGTCGCCATGAGGAGGCGGCTTGCGGCGGCGCTGCCGGCGCCTGTGGGCGGTCAGGCGCGGCGGCGGTGGAGCTCGACGGCGGCCACGACGCGCTCGAACACCTCGTCGGGGGTGCCCACGCCGTCGACGGTCGCCAGCAGCCCGCGTGCATCGAACCAGTCGAGCAGGGGCGCGGTCTGCTCCTCGTACAGCTCGAGCCGGCGCCGGATCGCCTCCAGCGTGTCGTCCGAGCGGCCCCGGTCCAGCATCCGGGCGGTGACCACGTCGATGGGAACCTCGATGTTCACGGCCACGTCGAGACGGTGGTCCAACCCGCCCAGGATGGCCTCGAGGGCATCGGCCTGGTCGCTGGTTCTCGGGAAGCCGTCCAGCAGCACCCCGCCGGCTGCGATGTCGGCGCAGGACAGGCGGTCGCGCACGATGCCGTTCATTATGTCGTCGCCCACCAGACTGCCGGAGTCCATGACCGCCTGCGCCTGCCGGCCGAGCTCGGTGCCCTCGGCCACCGCGGCCCGCAGCACGTCGCCGGTGGAGAGATGGATGCAGCCGAACGTCTCAGTGAGGCGCTCCGACTGCGTTCCCTTGCCCGAGCCCTGACGGCCCAGGATCACCATGCGGAGGGGAGCCATCAGCGACTACTTGAGGAAGCCCTCGTAGTTTCTCATCATCAACTGGCTGTCGATCTGCTTCATCGTCTCGAGGGCCACACCGACGGCGATGAGCAGCGAGATGCCTCCGAAGGCGAGATTGAACGCCGCCGCGCCCGCTCCGGCGGTCACATCGGTGCCGATGGTCACTGCCACCAGGATGGTGGGGACCAGCGCCACCGCCGCGATGAACAGCGAGCCGGGCAGGGTGATGCGCGACAGGATCCTCGCCAGATAGCGCTCGGTCTGGATGCCGGGGCGGATGCCGGGAATGAAGCCGCCCTGCTTGCGGATGGTGTCGGCCTGCTTCACCGGGTCGAAGGTGATGGCGGTGTAGAAGTACGCGAACCCGATGATCATCCCCCCGTAGAAGAGCATGTACACCGGGCTGGTCGGGAGAGTGAGATGGTCGTTGACGAAGTTCTGGATGCTGCCGCCGATGCCGCCGTCGGGCATGGCCGCCCCGATCAGGGTGGGCAGGTACAGCACCGAGCTGGCGAAGATGATCGGGATCACGCCCGACTGGTTGACCTTCAGCGGGATGTAGGTGCTCTGGCCGCCGTACATGCGCCGTCCCACGACCCGCTTGGCGAACTGCACCGGGATGCGGCGCTGGCCCTGCTCCACGAACACGATGCACACCATCAGGATGACCGCCACCACGATGAAGCCGGTCAGGGCATCGACCCCGTGGTTGACGTATACCTCGGTGAGCTGGGCCGGCAGCGACGACACGACGCTGGTGAAGATCAGCAGCGACATGCCGTTGCCGATGCCCCGCTGGGTGATCAGCTCCCCCATCCACATCAGCAGGGCGGTGCCGGTGGTGAGCGTCAGGACCACCACGAACACCACCCAGACGGTGAAGTCGGGCAGCAGGTCGATCCCGCCGACCAGCGCGCCGCTGTGGAACAGGAACGCGAAGCTGGTCGACTGCAGCAGGGCGATGCCGACGGTGAGGTAGCGGGTCCACTGGGTGATCTTGCGCTGCCCCACCGCTCCCTGCTGCTGCCACTGCTCGATGCGGGGGATCACCACGCCCAGGATCTGCATGATGATCGATGCGGTGATGTAGGGCATGATGCCCAGCGCGAAGATGGCGAACTGGGTGAGCGCGCCCCCCGAGAAGAGCTGCATGAACCCGAGGATCCCGCCCGACGTGTTGGCCTGGTCCCGCAGCAACTGGACCGCGTCGGTGTCCACGTAGGGCGCCGGGATGAAGGCCCCCAGGCGGTACACGCCGAGGATGAACAGGGTGAACAGGATCTTGTTGCGCAGATCCGGGATCCGGAACATGTTGAGAACCCGGTTCAGCACAGCCCGCTCACTCTCCCGCTCAGGTCATCCTCCCGGGTCCTCACAGCACTCTCCGGATCAGCGGTTGGTGTGCTGGTTGTAGCTGCCGTGCGGCGGCCGGCGGTCGCCCCACGGCAGCGGCAGGATCTCGACGCTGCCTCCGGCCGCCGTGATGGCCGCCGCGGCGCTCTCCGACACTGCGTGGGCCTGTACCCGCACCGCTCGACGGAGTTCGCCGCGGCCGAGCACCTTCACCAGCGCCTTCTTGGCCACGAGGCCCCGCTCCCGCAGTATCTCGGGCGAGACCTCGTCGAGCCCGGACTCCTCGATGGTGTCGAGGTTTATCGGCTGGTACTCCACCCGGAAGGGGTTGGTGAAGCCGCGCCACTTGGGGACGCGGCGCAGCAGCGGCATCTGCCCGCCCTCGAAGCCGACTGGCACCTTGCTGCGGGCCTTCTGGCCCTTCATGCCGCGGCCCGCGGTCTTGCCGCCGCGCCCGCCGATGCCGCGGGCCACCCGCTTGGGGCGCTTGCGCGACCCGGGATCGGCTGTCAGGTCATGCAGCTTCGTCACCCGTCCACCTCCTCGACGGAGACCAGGTGGGGAACCCTATCGATCATGCCGCGGATCTCGGGGCGGTCGGGCAGCGTGTTGCTCCTGCCTATCCGTCCCAGGCCCAGGGCCCGCAGCGTACCGCGCTGCTTGGGCTTGGTGCCGATGGTGGAGCGAGTCTGGGTCACCAGCAGGGCCATCACTCCTCCTCCGCCCCGTGGTCCTGCTGGGCGGCCGCGGCCCGGTCGACGCGGGTGGCCTGATAGGCGTCCCACAGGCCCTTGGGGAGGAACTCCTCGGGGTCCAGACCCCGCATGCGAGCGACCTCGTCGGGGCGGCGCAGCGCCTGCAGCCCGCTGATGGTGGCCCGGGCGACGTTGATGTGGTTGGCCGAGCCGAGCGACTTGCACAGCACGTCGCCGATGCCCGCCTCCTCCAGGATGGCCCTGGCCGCACCGCCCGCGATCACGCCCGTGCCGGGGGCCGCGGGCTTGAGCAGCACCCGGCCGGCGCCGGTGGTGCCGATCACCGGGTGCATGATGGTCGTGCCCGCCATCGCCACCTCGAACACGTTGCGCCTGGCCTCCTCGGTGCCCTTCTGGATGGCCAGCGGCACCTCCTTGGCCTTCCCGTAGCCGAGGCCGACCCGGCCGGCCCCGTCGCCGATCACCACCAGAGCGGTGAACGAGAAGCGGCGGCCGCCCTTGACGACCTTGGCCACCCGGTTGATGTTGATCACCCGCGACTCTCGAAGCTGCGGGCCCGTCGTGCGCTCCTCGGCCATCAGAACTCCAATCCGGCAGAGCGCGCCGCGTCGGCGAGCTCGGCCACCCTGCCGTGATACCGGTAGCCGCCCCGGTCGAACACGGCGGCCTTGATGCCGGCCTCCTGGGCCCGCTCCCCGATGAGCGTCCCGACCGAGCGGGCCGCAGCCACATTGCCTCCCGGAACCGAGCGCAGCCCGGCCTCGAGCGTGGACGCCGAGGCCACGGTCGTGCCCGCCTCGTCGTCTATGAGCTGGACCGAGATGTGCCTGCTCGACCGGAAGACCGACAGCCGGGGGCGCTCGGCCGTGCCGCGCACCTTCTTGCGGACTCGCCGGTGACGGCGGATCCGGCTCTCCCGGCGCCTCTTGGCCTGATCAACCATGGCTACTTCGCCGCCTTCCCGGCCTTGCGCTTGACGCGCTCGTCGATGTACCGGATGCCCTTGCCCTTGTACGGCTCGGGCGGGCGCCACTTCCTGATGTCGGCGGCCACCTGGCCGACGAGCTGCTTGTCGATGCCCTTGACGAGGATCTGTGTGCGCTGGGGCACCTCGAACTCCACTCCCTCGGGGGCGGTGATCTTCACGGTATGGCTGAAGCCGAGGGCCAGCTCGAGCGACGCCGGGGTGGACTCGGCGACCCGGTAGCCCACGCCCTGGATGCGCAGCTCCTTGCTGAACCCCTGGCTCACCCCGGTGACCATGTTCTGCACCAGCGACCGGGTGAGCCCGTGCAGTGCCTTGCTCCGGGCGGTGTCGTCGGGGCGCTCGACGAGCAGCGAGCCGTCGGCTGAGCGCACGGTGATCTCACCGGGGA
Source organism: Acidimicrobiaceae bacterium (assembly GCA_026710865.1). Taxonomy (GTDB): domain Bacteria; phylum Actinomycetota; class Acidimicrobiia; order Acidimicrobiales; family Aldehydirespiratoraceae; genus Aldehydirespirator. The sequence continues at coordinate 8,719 of JAPOQG010000200.1, read as the reverse complement.
GCTCCCTGCTGAGCGTTCCCTTGGCGCCCGTCACCACGACGGTGCGGCCATCGACGGCCACGTCCACCCCGCTGGGGACGGCGATGGGGGCGCTTCCGACGCGACTCATGTCGTACCCCTCACCACACGTAGCAGAGGATCTCGCCGCCCATGCGGTTCTTCCTCGCCTCGCGGTCGCTCATCAGGCCCTTGTTGGTCGACACGACCGCCACGCCGAGCCCGCCCTGGACCCGCGGGATCTGGTCGCGCTTGCGGTAGATGCGCAGCCCGGGCTTGGAGATGCGCTTCAGCCCGCGGATGACGCGGTCCCGCTCGGGGGAGTACTTCATCTCGATCGTCAGGGTCTTGCCCGGACGGGGCGCGTTCTCCTTCTCCGCGTAGGACGCGATGTAGCCCTCCCGGCGCAGCACCTCGGCCAGCGCGAGCTTCCGCTTCGACGAGGGCATCGACACCTCGTCGTGCATGGCCACGTTGGCGTTGCGGATGCGGGTCAGCATGTCGGCGATCGGATCTGTCATCGTCATCGGCGCATCACCTCACCAACTCGCCTTCTTCACGCCGGGCAACTCGCCGGCGTGGGCCAGGTCGCGCAGGCAGATGCGGCACAGGCCGAACTTTCGGTACACGGATCGGGGTCGGCCGCACTTGCGGCACCGCGTGTAGGCCCGCACCTTGAACTTGGGGGTGCGCTGCTGCTTCTGGATGAGGGCCTTCTTAGCCATCGGTCATTGCCCCTCTCGCCGGAACGGGAACCCGAACGCCTCCAGAAGCGCCCGGCCCTCGGTGTCGGTCTTGGCTGTGGTGACGATCGTGATGTCCATCCCCCGGGTGGCGTCGACCTTGTCGTAGTCGATCTCCGGGAAGATGAGCTGCTCGGTGATGCCGAACGTGTAGTTGCCGCTGCCGTCGAAGGACTTCAGCGACAGTCCGCGGAAGTCGCGGATGCGGGGGATGGCCAGCGAGATGAGCCGGTCGAAGAACTCGTACATCCGGTCGCCCCGCAGGGTGACCTTGGCGCCGATGGCCATGCCGGTGCGCAGCTTGAAGCTGGCCAGGGACCGCTTGGCCCGGGTGATGACCGGCTTCTGGCCCGCGATCACCGCCAGGTCGGCCAGCGCGCCCTCCAGCAGCTTGGCCTGGGTGGTGGCGTCGCCGACGCCCATGTTCAGCACGATCTTGTCGAGCCTGGGGACCATCATCACGTTCGAGAGTCCCAGCTGCTCGATCAGGGCCGGCTTGACCTCATCGTCGAACGAGGCTCGCAGCCGGGGCCGGTAGTCGGTGGCCGCGCTCACAGGTCTGCCCCCGTGCGCCGGCAGATGCGCACCTTGGCCCCCTCGGGCGTGAACCGGTAGCCCACCCGGGTGGGCTTGCCGTCGGTGGGGCTCACCACGGCCACGTTGGAAGCGTCGATGGGCATGGCCTTGTCGATGATGCCGCCCTGCTGCACGTTGCGGGTGGGCGCCTGGTGACGCTTGGCGACGTTCACGCCTTCCACGATCACCTTGCCCGCGGTGGGGATGACCCGTTCGACGGCGCCCTCCAGCCCGGCGTCCTTGCCCGACAGCACCACGACCCGGTCGCCCTTGATGATCTTCATCGAACGTGAGCGGGGACGCTTGGAGCGGGCGGCCATCTAGAGCACCTCCGGCGCCAGCGACACGATGCGCATGAACTGCTTGTCTCGAAGCTCCCGGCCGACGGGCCCGAAGATGCGGGTGCCCCGCGGCTGGTCCTGCTCGTTGATCAGGACCGCGGCGTTCTCATCGAAGCGGATGTAGCTGCCGTCGCCGCGGCGCTTCTCCTTGCGGGTTCGCACCACCACGCAGCGCACCAGGTCGCCCTTGCGGACCTGGGCGCCGGGGATGGCGTCCTTGACGGTGGCCACGAACACGTCACCGACCGAGGCGTAGCGCCGCTTGGAGCCGCCGAGCACCTTGATGCACAGCACCTCCTTGGCGCCGGAGTTGTCGGCGACCCGCAGCCGGGACTCCTGCTGGATCACTTGGCACGCTCCACGATCTCCACGAGCCGCCAGCGCTTCGTCTTGGAGAGGGGGCGGGTCTCGGCGATCCGGACGCGGTCGCCGACGCCCAACTCGTTCTCGGCGTCGTGGACCGCGAGGCGGGCGGTCCGCTGCACGGTCTTGTCGTAGCGGGCGTGCCGGACCCGTTCGGTGGCCTCGACGATCACCGTCTTGTCCATGCGGTCCGAGACGACGACGCCCTCGCGGACCTTGCGGCGGTTGGGACGGGACTGGGAGTCGGGGGCCATGGTCATCTCTCCTCGGCTGCGGCGAGTTCCTCTGCGGCCGCGATCTCGCGGGCCCGCAGCTCGGTGAGCATGCGGGCTATGTCGCGGCGCACCTGCTTGAGGCGCGCCGGGTTGTCGAGCTGGCCGGTCGCGAACTGGAAGCGCAGGTTGAACAGCTCCTCCTTGGACTCTGACAGGCGCTCGATCAGGTCGGTGTCGCCGAGGTCGGTGAGGGCCTTGGCCCGCGCCATCAGAACTCCTCCTCGCGGGTGACGAAGCGGGCCTTCATGGGCAGCTTCTGGATGGCCCGGTCGATGGCGCCGCGGGCGATGTCGGTGTCGTGGTAGGAGAGCTCGAACAGGATGCGTCCCGGGCGGACCACCGCCACCCAGTGCTCCGGGTTGCCCTTGCCCGAACCCATCCGGGTCTCGGCGGGCTTCTGGGTCACGGGCTTGTCGGGGAAGACGTTGATCCAGACCTTGCCGCCCCGCTTGATGTGGCGGGTCATGGCCACACGGGCGGCCTCGATCTGGCGCGACGTGAGCCATCCCGGCTCGAGCGCCTGGATGCCGAAATCGCCGTGAGTCACGTCGGTGCGCCCCTTCGAGACGCCCTTGGTGCGGCCCCGGTGGTGCTTGCGGTGGCGGACCTTGCGCGGCATCAACATCGTCTTGCAGCCCCTCAGTCGTCGCCCGGACGGAAGTGGGGCGTCTCGTGCTGCTCGCGGGTGGAGGCCTCGATGGCGGCCTCCTCGTCGAGCAGCTTCTCGAACTCGGGGTCGGCCTCGCCGATCAGCGGGGCGGGCTCCTCGTCGGCTATCTCGTCGGTGAACTCGCGGCGGCGGGCCGCTGACGACGACACGATCTTGCGGGGGCGGGCGCCGGGTCCCGAGGTCTCGCCGGCGGCCATGGCGGCCTCCTTGGAGGCCTTGTCCTCCGACAGCGTCTTGTAGGGCAGGATGTCGCCCTTGTAGAGCCAGACCTTCACACCGATGCGGCCGTAGGTGGTGCGGGCCTCGCGGAAGCCGTAGTCCACGTCGGCCCGCAGGGTGTGCAGCGGCACCCGGCCCTCGCGGTACCATTCGGTGCGGGCCATCTCCGAGCCGCCGAGGCGGCCCGAGCACTGCACCCGGATGCCGAGCGCGCCGGCCCGCTGCGCGTTCTGCACGGCCCGCTTCATGGCTCGACGGAAGGCCACCCGGCCGGCCAGCTGGTCGGCGACGCCCTGGGCGATCAGCGCTGCGTCGAGTTCGGGCTGCTTGATCTCCTGGATGTTGAGCTGCACCCGCGGGTTGCCGCTGATCTCGGTGAGGCCGGCCCGCAGCCGGTCGGCCTCCGCGCCGCGCCGGCCGATCACGATGCCGGGCCTGGCCGTGTGCACGTCGACCCGCAGCCGGTCGCGGGTGCGCTCCACCTCCACGCGGCTGATGGCCGCGTGGGGCAGCTCGGTCATCAGGAAGTCCCGGATCTTCCAGTCCTCGATGACGTTCTCCGCGTACTCCTTGCGATCGGCGAACCACCGGCTCTTCCACTCGGTGGTGACGCCCAGGCGGAACCCGTAGGGATTCACCTTCTGACCCATCAGTTCCCCCCTGTTGACTTGCCGGGCTCTTCGTCGCCGGCTCCGGCGTCGCCGTCTTCGGGCTCTGCGCCCCCGGACGCCCCGATGCCGTCGCCGGCCTCTTCGGATGCCTCGACATCGGTGTCCCGACCCTCGTCGAGATCGGTGGTCGGGTCCTCAGCCAGGGCGGCCTCGGTGGCCCGAACCACCGCGGAGGCCTGAGCCTCCACGTCCGCCTCGGCTTCGGAGTCCGCGGCTTCGACCTCCTGCGATGCGGCCGCCCGGGACCGGGCCACCCGGCGCCGGCGGGCCTCGGCCGCGGCGACGCCGCGCTGCGACTGCAGAGCCCGCATCCGCTCGAGCGTCTCGGGGTCGTAGCGGCTGACGATCACGGTGATGTGGCAGGTGCGCTTGCGGATGCGGGTGGCCCTCCCCCGGGCCCGGGGACGCCAGCGCTTGAGGGTGGGGCCCTCGTCGGCGTAGCACGCCGAGACGTACAGCTCGTCGGCGTCCAGGCCGTCGTTGTGCTCGGCGTTGGCCAGCGCCGAGTCCAGCACCTTGGCGATCGGCTGAGCGACGTCGCGCTCGGAGAAGGCCAGGATGTCCTGGGCGTCGGCGCAGCCCTTGCCCCGGATCAGGTCCAGGACCTCTCGGGCCTTGTAGGCCGAGCTCCGCACGTAGGAGGCCCGGGCCCGGGTGCCGGGCCGCTCGTTCGTCTTGGTGCCGACCATCAGCGGCGGGCTCCCCGCTCCTGGCCGGCGTGGAACCGGAACGTCCTGGTGGGGGCGAACTCGCCGAGCTTGTGGCCCACCATCGACTCGGTGATGTAGACGGGCACGTGCTTGCGGCCGTCGTGCACTGCGAGGGTGTGGCCGACCATGTCGGGGATGATGGTGGACCGGCGCGACCACGTCTTCACCACCCGCTTCTCGTTGCGCTCGTTGAGATCGTCGATCTTGCGCAGGAGGTGGTCGTCCACGAAGGGACCCTTCTTGAGACTGCGGGGCATCTGAGTTACCTCCGGGTGCCGCGCCTGCGGCGGCGGCGAACGATCATCTTGTCGGAGTCCTTGCGGCGGGCTCGGGTCCGTCCCTCGGGCTTGCCCCACGGCGACACGGGATGGCGGCCGCCCGAGGACTTGCCCTCGCCCCCGCCGAGGGGATGGTCGACGGGGTTCATGGCGACGCCCCGGGTCTGGGGCCGCACGCCCTTCCAGCGGTTGCGGCCCGCCTTGCCGATCTTGGTGAGCTCGTGCTCGGAGTTGCCGACCTCGCCGATGCTGGCCCGGCAGTCGATGGGCACCCGCCGCATCTCCGTGCTGGGCAGGCGCAGCGTGGCGAAGCGCCCCTCCTTGGCCACCAGCTGCACGCTGGCTCCGGCGCTGCGGCCTATGCGGCCGCCCGCGCCCGCCTTCAGCTCGACATTGTGGACCACGGTCCCGACCGGGATGTAGCGCAGCGCCAGCGCGTTGCCGGGCCGGATCTCCGAGCCCTGGCCCGACATGACCCGGTCGCCGACCTCCAGGCCCCTGGGGGCAAGGATGTAGCGCTTCTCGCCGTCGTGGTAGTGGAGCAGCGCTATGCGGCAGGTGCGGTTCGGGTCGTACTCGATGGCGGCCACCGTGGCCGGCACGTTGTCCTTGGTGCGCACGAAATCGATCTTGCGGTAGCGCTGCTTGTGGCCGCCGCCGCGATGGCGGGAGGTCTTCCGGCCGAGGTTGTTGCGGCCACCGGTGCCCGACTGCTTGACGAGCAGGCTGCGCTCGGGGGTCGAGCGGGTGACCTCGGAGAAGTCCGAGGCGGTCTGGAACCGACGGCCCGGGCTGGACGGCTTGCGCTTGCGGATCGCCATGGTCAGGCCTCGAAGAGATCGATCGAGTCGCCCGCGGCCAGAGTGACCAGGGCGCGCTTGGTTTCGGGCCTGCGGCCCCAGGTGTTGTTGCGGCGGTTGTGGCGCCGCTTCCCCTTGCGGCGCAGGGTGTTGACCTTCACCACCGAGACGTCGAAGATCGACTCCACCGCGGCCCGGATCTCGGGCTTGGTGGCCTCGGGGGCGACGATGAACGTGTAGACGTTGTCGGCGAGCAGCGAGTAGCTCTTCTCCGACACGACCGGGCGCAGGATCACGTCGCGGTGATCACGCATCGCCGTCACCGCCCTCCTCGGTGCCGTGGTCGGCTGCGTCGCCGTCGCCGCCCTCCCCGGCGCCGCCCTCCGCGCCGTCGCCCTCACCGGTAGCGGCACCGCCGTCTGCTCCGTCCCCGTCGACGCGCTCCCCGTCGCCGCCGTCTGCTCCGTCGCCGTCGACGCGCTCCCCGGCACCGTGGTCTGCTCCGTCCCCGTCGACGTCACCGGCGTCACCGCCGGCTGCACCGGAGGTTGGCAGGGTGTCGGAGGTGAACACCACGACATCGCTGTCGAGCACGTCGTAGGTGTTCAGCTCGCGTATGTGCAGGCAGTGCACCGGCGGGAGGTTGCGGAAGCTCTTCTGGGCATCGGCATCCTCGTCGCCGAGAACCACGAGGACCTTGCCGGTCGCTCCGATGGCGTCGAGCGCGGCGACGGCGTCCCGGGTGCGGGGCGCGTCGAAGCGCCACCGGTCCACCACGATGATCTGCCCCAAGCGGGCCCGGTCCGACAGGGCGCCGGCGAGGGCCAGGCGCTTCATCTTCTTGGGGGTTCGCTGGCGGTAGTCGCGGGGCTTGGGCCCGTGGGCCGCTCCGCCGCCCCGCCACTGGGGGGACCTGATCGAGCCGTGCCGGGCCCGCCCGGTGCCCTTCTGGCGCCACGGCTTGGCGCCGCCGCCGGCCACCTCGGCGCGGCCCTTGGTGCTGTGGGTGCCGGCCCTGCGGGCCGCGAGCTGGGCGTTGACCACCTGGTGCATCAGGCCGATGTTGGGCTCCACGCCGAAGATCGAGTCGTCGAGGACGACCTCACCGACCTTGCGGCCCTCCGACGAGACCACCTTCACCGGCTCCATGCGCTCAACCGTCCTTGACTGCGTTGCGCACGACGACCGTTCCGCCCTTGGGGCCGGGTACGGCACCCTTCACCAGCAGCACCTCGGCGTCGGCGTCGGCCTTGACCACTTCGAGGTTGAGGGTGGTGACCCGGTTGGCTCCGGCCCGGCCCGGCAGCTTCTTGCCCTTGAACACCCTCGAGGGGGTTGCGCACTGGCCCACCGCGCCGGGCTTGCGATGCACCTTGTGGGCGCCGTGGCCGGCGGGCTGGCCCTTGAAGCCGTGGCGTTTCATGACGCCGGTGAATCCCTTGCCCTTGGAGACCGCGGTCACGTCGACCTTCTCGCCCGAGGCGAGCACGTCGACGCCGATCTGCTGGCCCACGGCGTACTCGCTCACGTCGTCGAGCCGCAGTTCCAGCACAGTCCGGCCGGGGTCGACCCCGGCCCGCTGGAAGTGCCCGGCCTCCGGCTGGGTCAGCCGGCTCGGATCGATCATGCCGAAGGTCACCTGTATCGCGCTGTAGCCGTCGCGCTCGTTGGTCTTGACCTGCACGACCCGGCAGGGCGAGACGCGCAGGACGGTGACTCCGACGACCTGGTTGTTCTCGTCCCACACCTGGGTCATGCCGACCTTGGTGCCCACGATCGCCTTGGTGGCCATGGCCTCGTCCTGACGTCTCGGCGCGAGCGGCCGCTCACGCGAACGCTCCGCTCGGGCTTTGCCCGGCGGAGCGGCGACTCGGTTGTGCCGCACGGTTCCCCCGCGGTATGACCGCCAGGGCCTGAGCGGACGTCGATTCGTACCGCCCCGGACCGCCCGGGGCGAACCGCCGAGTGTAACGGTGCCCACCCTGCCCCCCAACCCTGCGGCCGGGGCTGTCCCGCTGCCCGCCGGCCTCTGTGCACCGCAGGAAGGCGACCAGCGAATCTCAGGCAGTCCCCCTGCCCGCCGACCTCTGTGCACCGCAGGAAGGGGACCGGCGAATCTCATGCGGTCCCCCTGCCCGCCGACCTCTGTGACTATGGTCGCGGCGATGGACGACGGCAGGACCATGCCGGCTTGGGTGAAGCGGGCCATCGTCTGGTTCTGGCTCGGCGGGCTCGCCGCCTTCTACGCAGTCGGGGTCGTGCGGGCCCTGAGGACGCTGCTGGTGGTGCTGCTGGTGTCGCTGTTCGTGGCGTTCGCGCTGGAGCCGGCGGTCAACTTCATGGCCGGCCGCGGCATTCGCCGCGGCCTCGGCACGGCCCTCGTGTTCCTCGTCGTGGCCGGGATGGCCGCCGGCTTCTCCGCGGTGGTCGGCGCTGCGCTCGCCACAGAGACCAACTACCTGATCGACAGGGCGCCCGGCTACATCGACGACATCGAGGGCTGGCTCAACAGCACATTCGGCATCACCTGGGAGTTCGACACGGTGAGGGAGGAGTTCCTCGCGGGAGGCGGACTCCAGGATCTGGCCAGCCGCTTCGCCGACGACGTGGTGAACGTCGGGGCCACCTTGTTGAACCTGCTCTTCCAGGTGTTCACCGCGGCCCTCTTCACCTTCTACCTGGTGGCCGACGGCCCCAAGCTCCGGAGGATCCTGTCGTCGCGCCTCGGCGCGCGCCGGGCCGCGGTGCTGACCGAGATCTGGGATCTCGCCATGCACAAGACCGGCGGCTACATGTACTCCCGCACGATCCTGGCGATTCTGTCGGGAATGGTGCACTGGGTCGCGTTCATGCTGCTCGACGTGCCCTCCCCCGTCGCCCTCGCATTGTGGGTCGGCGTCGTGTCGCAGTTCATCCCCGCGATCGGCGCCTACGTCGCGGGTGTGCTGCCGGTGGCGGTCGCGCTGCTGCACTCGCCCCGCACCGGGCTCTTCGTGCTGATCGTGATCGTCGCCTACCAGCAGCTGGAGAACTACTTCTTCTCGCCCCGGGTCACGGCCCACACCATGGAGATCCA
>JAPOQG010000213.1 GCA_026710865.1 Acidimicrobiaceae bacterium | reverse complement strand
GCCATCGACCTCGGGACCCACACCCTGTTCGTGGGCGAGCTGGTCGACGGCGACATCCTCCTCGACGAGGCCCGCTCAGCCTCCATGAGCGACACCCGCATGAAGTACGGAGGCGTCAAACGCCACTGATCCCTGCGCACAACTTGCGGCGACTCTCAGACTCGTCTCGCCGCAAGATGTGAGGTGATACCGAGAACGGTGACTTGACTGGCTGTCGCCTTCTCCTTAAGTCGCCAGAATGTAAATTAATCCTAAGAAGCGGTGAGTTGGCTGGCCGTTGCTTGCCCGCTAAGTCGCCAGAATGTAAAGAAATGCCGCTTACGGGCCGAAAATGTAAACGTTCGAGGCCACTAACGCCATCCAGGATCCCGTAACCCGTCCGGGGAACCGGGGTCTCTGTCTCGAACTACCCTTGCCTCCGTCGGCCAGCTACGCGCTTGAATGTGCCATGATGGCTGGACCCGAGGCTTTGTCCACAGCGGTCAACGCTGAAAGCTACCCCGTGATCGATGTCACTGACTGGGCGGTCGTGCGGCGGGGGCAACTCGGCACGAAACCCAAGCGGTGGATCCTCGATCCAGACGGGAATCGCTGGCTCATGAAGCAAACCACCGAGAATCGTCGCCGTGACGGGACAAGGTACCGGAAGGGGGACGACTGGTCCGAGCGCGTCGCCAACGGGGTCGCTGGACGGCTCGGCGTCCCCGCGGCTCGTACGGAACTCGCTTTGGATCGGGCTGCCGAGGTTCAGGGCTACGGCATCATCAGCAAGTCGGTTCTTGCCCCGCCTAGCGGCGATGAGGCCCAGAGTCCAGAGGAATTGGTCCATGGCAACCAACTCGTGGACGTGGAGTTGGTCGGTCCCGAGCGGGTTGGGCATACCGTCGAGGCCGTCCGGCAGGCGCTCGACGGCGTTGCGGCACCCAGCGGCATCGATGACCTCACGGCATGGGACGTGTTCGTCGGCTATCTGCTGTTGGACGCTGTGGTCGGCAACACCGATCGGCACGAGGAGAACTGGGCTGTGGTCGACCGAGCCGGGGAGCGCAGTCTCGCGGCCACCTTCGATCATGCCTCGTGTCTCGGATTCCAGTTTGACGACGAGCGGCGTAGGCGGCATCTGCACACTCGTGACCGCAACGACACGCCCGAAGCGTGGGCCGACCGAGCGAAGTCGAAGTTCGAGGGTCGGCCGCATCCAGTCGTGGCCGCAATGCGTGCCTTGGACTTGACCGACCGGGCCGTCCGCCAGCGTTGGGTCGACCGATGCGAAGACGCGGACCGCCTCGTCGAACCCATCTGGATGATCCCTGAGGACCGTATGTCGCCGTGGGCGCGGCAGTTTGCTGAACGGGTGATCCGGCGGAATTGCCATCGGCTGCTCGACGAGTTCCGCTAGCGTGCGATGTCGCACCCCGCAACTACGGTGACGCACATGACCGAGCCCGGCGAACGCCGCCTCTACGCCGCTTGGCGCAACCCAGAGGGTCTGATCCGTCCTGTGGGAGTGTTGACGCGCCTGCGAACGGCCGACGGGTATTCGTATCGATTCGTCTACTTGAAGGCAGCCGAGCAGTTCGACGGCTTCATCTGCCTACCGGGCCTGCCCGAGTTGCACAGCGTTTACGAGAGCGAGTGCCTCTTCCCGGTGTTCCGGAATCGGCTGATGCCCCGGAGTCGCCCCGACTATGGCCATTACGTCTCGGAGTTGGCTCTCGATGTGGATACGGACCCGTTCGAGGTCTTGATCCGCAGTGAGGGCCGCAGGGCGACTGACCGAGTCGAGGTGTTCGCCCATCCCGAGCGCACGCCTGAGGGCACCCTGACGACGCGGTTCTTCGTTCGGGGCATCCGCCATCTCGACGGTGCCGCGGCCGCAGTCGATGACGTGCAGCCGGGCGAAGTGCTGGAACTCGTGGACCAGCCCGACAACCGGGTAAACCGTCGGGCCCTCTTGGTCAGCACTCGCACGGGTCGGCGACTGGGCTGGATACCGGATTGCCTGCTCGAGATGGTCCATCACCTACGCGACGTGGATGCTCCGGTGAAGGTCACGGCTGACCATGTGAATCCTGACACGTCGCCGCCGCATATGCGGCTGCTGTGCCGGCTGGTGGCGCCGTGGCCCGACGGCTACGAGCCCCTGTCCGGTCCCGAGTACCAGCCCATGGCAGCCTGACGATTCGCTGAGTCTGCGGTCAGTGCGTCCTACTCATGGCCGTACCGGGAGCCGCTTGCCGGCGGAGGCTGCCGGATGGCGTCGAGACTGCCTCTGACCGTTCGTGGTCATCGCCATGGTGCGCCGCGCTAGGCGTAGAGGTGCGAGGGGCTGCCGATGGGGACTTGGCCTGGCTCGGGATTGGTGACGAGCACCTCGCACTCCATCCGGTCGGGGTCCCGGAAGAACAGGCTGAGCTTGCGGCCGAAGTCGGTGACCGTCCCGTCGGTGGCCCCGGCTGCGGTGAGCCTGGCACGGATCTCGCTGAAGTCGTCGAGGCTGGCCGCGTGCAGGCCGATGTGGTCGAGGCGGCCCCGGCCGAACATGGGCGTCTGGTGGTCGGCCTGCTCGTTCCCGTCGATCTCGAAGACGTTCAGCTCGGTGGCGGGGCCGATGTTGATCACGGTCATCCTGGGCCCGCCGGGGAACTCCTCGCCGTCGAACTCCACGGTGGCCCCGAACATCTCGATGTAGAAGGCCTGGAGCCGGTCCGAGTCGTTGGTGATCACCGCCACATGGTCGAGTCCCTGGGTGAGCATGAGATCCGCTCCGTCCTGCCTGCCGATGATTCGGCTAGGTCTTGTTGGGCAGTTCTATCGCCTCAGCGGCTCCGGGCGGCGACCCACGCCGCTCATGGGGCGTCAGGCGCCGCTGAGTCGGCCGGAACCGCTCAAGCGGACTCGGGCGACGGCGAGGAGGCCGAGCAGGGCGCAGGCTGCGGTGAAGATCCCCACCGCGACCAGGGCGGTCCGGCTGCCGAAGTCGTCCACCAGCCATCCCAGGATCGGACCGCCCACGGCGCGGGCTCCCACGAAGACGACCCCGTAAGCCGCCGACACCCGACCCTGAAGGCGGGGGTCGGCCGCTGACTGCACCGATCCGTTGGACAGGCTCAAGAACCCGCCGCCGAACGTGCCCACCACGAAGATGGCCGCGATCCCGGCAACCAGGTGGTTCACCGCGGACAGCGAGACCATGGTCGCGCTGAACACCGCCAGCAGGATCGCGAGGTTGCGCGGCCCCGCCAGCTTCGATGCCGCCACCATCACCGAGCCGATCAGGCTCAAGCGGTGCATCCGATTGTCTGTTATAGTGCAGACATGGCAGACATAACAAAATCTCGGGGGACAATCCCACCAACGCTACGAGCCATTCGAGCCAGGCTAGATTTAACACAGCAGCAGCTGGCGGATCGGCTTGGGGTCTCATTTGCAACTGTGAACCGCTGGGAGGGTGGCACTACGATGCCCCAGAAGGCGGCGCGGACCGTTATCGCTGCGCTGGCTGCCGAGGCAGGTGTCGACACCTCCGAGCCAGACGTGGACGAGGCAGAGTCGGCCGCGGGTGTGACCCGGCGCCGGTCCCGCCGGGGGCAGGCGGCAGCCCCCTCCACGAAGCCCATGGAACAGATGCTGTGGGACGCCGCCTGCTCCATTCGGGGCGAGAAGGACGCTGCCAAGTTCAAGGACTACCTGCTACCCCTGCTCTTTCTCAAGCGCCTCTCCGACGTATTCGACGACGAGATCGGCCGGCTGACCGAACAGTTCGGTGACGAGGCACTTGCGCGGGAAATCGCCGACGGCGACCCCCAACTGGTGCGTGTCTACCTACCGCCGGAGGCACGGTGGGGCGTTGTCAGCGGGCGGGAGGCCCACGAGTGGCCCCTTGACCAGTGGAAACGGAGTACCCGGCCCCGCGACATCGGCGAGCACCTCACACGGGCGGTGCGCGCCGTCGTGCGGTACAACCCCACGCTCTCCGGGGTCATCGACCTGGTGGACTTCGCGTCGGAGCGCAACGGCGAGCGCGACGTCAACCCGGCCCGACTCGCGGCCGTGGTGGAGACCTTCTCCGACCCGCGATACCGCTTGGGCCTCGCCGATGTGCAGCCCGATTTCCTGGGCCGTGCCTACGAGTACTTACTCCGCAAGTTCGCCGAGGGCTCCGGCCAGAGCGCTGGCGAGTTCTTCACCCCCACCGAGGTCGGCTTCCTGATGGCCCACATCCTGCGCCCCAAGCCCGGTGAGACGTGTCACGACTACGCCTGCGGCTCGGCAGGGCTGCTCATCAAGCTCCAGCTCGTCGCCCGAGAGACCGACCCCACTAGCCGCGTGCCCCTCAAGCTCTGCGGCCAAGAACTCCAGGCCGACAGCTATGCCGTGGCCCACATGAACGCCATCATCCACGACATGGAGGTGCGGATCGAGCGCGGCGACACCATGATCAATCCGAAGCTCAAGGACGCCGCAGGACGCATCGCCACCCACGACATCGTCATTGCCAATCCGATGTGGAACCAGGACTTCAACCCCGACGTCTTCGAGAACGACCCCTTCGACCGCTTCCGCTCGGCCGGCGGCGTCACTACCGGCAAGGGCGACTGGGCCTGGCTCCAGCACACGCTGGCCTGTCTGAATGAGCGCGGGCGGGCGGCGGTGGTACTCGACACCGGCGCGGTGACCCGCGGATCCGGCAGCAAGCAGGAGGACCGGGAGCGCAACATCCGCAGGTGGTTCGTGGAGCAAGACCTGATCGACGGCGTAGTCATGTTGCCGGACAACCTCTTCTACAACACCAGCGCCGCCGGCATCATCGTCGTGCTGTCGAAGCGCAAGCCGGAAGCACGCAAGGGCAGGATCGTCCTTCTGAACGCCAGCCGTCGAGTGGGCAAGGGGCGCCCCAAGAACTACATCCCCGAGGATGACATCCGCCCGCTGGCATCGATGTTTCTGGCGGGTGAGCCAGCGGAGGGCGAGGTCGCAGTCATAACCCGCGAGCAGGCGCAAGAGGCCGACTACAACCTCAGCCCCAGTCGCTGGGCCGGGCACGCCGCTACCGTGGTCCAGCGCCCGATCTCAGAGATTTTCGCTGAGATGCAGCGCCTCGACGAAGAGGCCCGCGAGATAGATGCATCGCTAATGGGGATGCTGGAGCGCCTGCGATGAACAAGGTTTGGAAATGGCGTCCTCTCGGGGAGTTGTTCGAGATCGGCGCGGGGAAGACGATGTCGGCGGCCGTACGCAGTGGACCCAACAAGACGCCTTTTCTTAGGACATCTAATGTGCTATGGGACGAGATCAACTTGGCATCAGTGGACGAGATGTCGATTCCAGAGCACGAGTTGCCTACAAGGCTGCTGAGGCGTGGCGACTTGCTTGTTTGTGAAGGTGGCGAAATCGGCCGTGCAGCGATCTGGGATGGCCAAGTCGAGACCATGTCGTTCCAGAACCATCTGCATCGACTCCGGCCAGCTGTTCCTGATGTAGAGTCGCGCTTCTACGTATTCTTCTTGCAATCCGCGTTCACGCAACTCGGCCTGTTCGAGGGAGCGGGCAACAGGACCACGATTCCGAATCTGTCACGCAGCCGTCTGGCAGGACTAGATGTGCCTCAGCCGCCGCTTGCCGAGCAGCAGGCAATCAGTGCGGCTCTGGGTCAGGTACGCAGCGCGATCAGAACACAGGAGCGTGGCGTTGCGGCTACGCAGGACTTGAAGCGTGCCGCGATGCAGACGCTGTTTGCGCGCGGCCTACGGGGCGAGGTGCAGAAGAAGACGGAGATCGGTTCGATCCCGAAGAGTTGGAAACTTGTCACTCTTGCTTCCGTCCGTAAGAAGCTCCAGTATGGTACGTCGGTCCGATGCACGTACGAAGTATCTGAGTGGCCTGTACTTCGTATTCCGAATGTCAGGTCGCAACGCATCGACGCGCATGATCTAAAGTACTGCGGACTCACTGGCTCTGACGCCACTAAGTACCAACTTGAAGATGGTGACCTGATCTTCATCCGGACGAACGGTGTGCTGAAGCGGCTTGGTTCATGCGCCGTCTACGACGGGCATCCTGCGAATGCTCTCTTCGCGTCGTATCTGATTCGTGCCAGATTGCAGCAGGAACATGTCCTTCCGCACTTCGCTGCTGCCTTCTTCAGCTCTGAAACGGGAGCCAGAATCGTGTCCGCTAGAGCTATTGCAGCTTCGGACGGAAAGTACAATCTAAACATAGCAGCTATCGACAGTCTCGCGCTTCCGTTGCCACAAACGCTCATTGAGCAGTATGAGATAGTTGCAATTCTCGATGTAATCAGTCGCAAGATCGATCTGCATCATCGCAAGCGAGCTGTACTGGAGGAACTGTTCAAGACGCTTCTGCACAAGCTCATGACAAGAGAGCTACGAGTAGATGCGTTGATGGCGCTTGCCAAGACTGGGATAATGACGTAATGGCTGAATTGGATCTTGAAGGCAACAGTCCATCTCAAGAGATTATAGAACTTCTAGACAGCATCCTACAGACCGCAACGTTTGATACTGACGTGTGGGGCAGATACACATCTGGTCACGGCGCATGGCATTTGGGTGAAGATTATGAAGAGAGACAAACATACCAAGAAATTTTGCGTGATTCATACGATCTTGCGTCAAAGGTAGTACACGCGGGTGAGATAGAATATTCGGATAATAGCCTGAGCTTGCTTGATAAGGCTCAAGACCTGTGTCGGAAGGGCATTTTGAAGCGTCTGCGAGAAAGCGAAGAACCCAAGTGGAATGAACTGATGTTGGGGAAGGAGGTAGATGCCACCTATGACACCTGAGCAAATTGCAACCATGACTGCATCCGGCGAGTCCGAAACCGTGGAGTTCAAGGAGACGACTGGGACGCGCCGAGAGGCGACCATGACGGTCTGCGCATTCTTGAACGAGGGCGGTGGCCGAGTGTTGTTCGGCGTGACGACGGCGGGGGATATCGTTGGGCAGCAGGTCGGTGAACGCACGATCGAGGAGTTGAGTGACGAGCTTCGGCGTATCGATCCTCCGGCCTTTCCGACGGTCGAGCGGGTACTGGTGGACGGTGGCCGCGAAGTCATCGTAGTGAGCACGGGTCGGGGAGCATCGAGGCCGTACAGCTATCGGAGCACGGCCTACCGCCGGGTCGGGAACACGACGGTTGCCATGTCGGCCGACGGGTACAGCCGGATGCTGTTCGAGCGAATGCACAACGAGCAGCGCTGGGAGAACCAGGCCGCGGTCGGATGGACGATCGATGACCTCGACGTAGCCGAGATTCGGCGAACGATCCGAACGGCCATTGGGCTGGGTCGGCTCAGGGAGCTACCGAGTGAAGAGCCTGTCGATCTCTTGCGAGGACTCGGCCTCCTGCGTGACGATGGAATGCTGCTTCGAGCGGGCGTGGTGCTCTACGGCAGCACGGAGCGGCTTAGCGCGGAGATGCCTCAGTGCCTTCTGCGCGTGGCCCGCTTCCGCGGGCTGGACAAGATGCACTTCCTGGACAACCGCCAGTTCAACGGCAACGCCTTCAAGCTTCTTGAAGACGGCGAGCGGTTCCTGCGCGACACGCTTCCCATCGCGGCACGGTTCGAGCCGGATCGCTTCGAGCGAATAGACGAGCCGCTCTACCCTCGCCCGGCGACGCGCGAGGCCTTGGCCAACGCGTTGTGCCATCGCGACTACTCCACAGGCGGGGGCTCGATCGGCTTGGCGGTCTACGACGACCGCCTGGAGGTCACCTCCGCGGGGTCGCTGCACTTCGACTTGACGCCTGAGAAGCTGTTCCTGCCCCACGAGTCCCGGCCGTGGAATCCGTTGATCGCCCGCTCCTTCTACCTGCGGGGGGTCATCGAGGTGTGGGGAGGCGGGACGCTGATGATGGCGGAGTCGGCGAGCAGCGCCGGCCTCCCCGCTCCAGAGATCGAGGATGCCGCCGGGACCGTCACCGTGCGGTTCCGGCACGGCCAATTTGTCCCTCAGTTGGGCCGCGCTAGAGCCAGTTCCGAAATGAGGCGGGAGGAAGTCCTCGCTTTGCTAGCGCGCTCGGAAGACGGACTGACAAGTCGTGAGATCCTCTTCTATCTGGGTCCCACCGTTAGCGAGCGGCAGGTGCGCAGGGCGCTGGAGGAGTTGAAGGCGAGGGGGTTGGTCGTGTCTCCGGGTCGTGGGCGTTCGGGGCGTTGGCAACGAACGAAGAGCCACGAATGAGGCTCTCAGATGTGTTATGGGCGATGTGAGGCGTTATGGGAGCGCTTTCGGGGCGTTATGGGGGCGTTATGGGTGGGGGCGTCTTGGGGCGTTATGGGGGCGTCGTAAGGGCGTTATGGGGGCGTTATGCGGTCACTTAGGCCTGGCAGGGGCTCATGGGGGCACTAAAGGGGCCGACAAGGACCTATTTGGGTCTTCGACGGGATCCCTTCCGACCGCGTACCGAAGCCGCTGATGACTGAGTTCAACATCAGCGAAGCCGACGCAGTGCAGTTTCCGATGGTGCATCACGCTGCGGAGGTCGGCTGGACTTCGCTGCCACCGTCGGACGCCCTATCCATGCGTGGTGACCCGGCCGGGCTGCTGCTTCGCGGCGAGGTGGAGAGCGCGCTCCGCCGGTTCAACCCCTGGATGACGGACGAGACTGTCCGCTCAGTGGTCGAGAACATCCAGGCGCTGCCGCCGACCATCGAGGGCAACCGGCAGGTGCTGGCCTGGCTGCGGGGCGAGCGGCAGTGGTACGACGAGGCCGAGCAGCGCCACCGGCGCGTCAGGCTGATCGACTTTGATGACCCGTCGGCCAACGTCCTGCACGTCACTTGGGAATGGCGGCTCAAGCCGCCGGCCCGCAAAGGCAGCCGGGCCGACGTGATGTTCGTCGTCAACGGTGTGCCTGTCGCCATCGTCGAGCACAAGAACCCCAAAGACGCCGACGCCATCGACCGGGGCATCACCCAACTGCGCCGCTACGAGAAAGAGACGCCCGAGTTGATGGGTGCCGCGCAGCTCTTCAACGTGACCCACCTGCTCGACTACTGGTACGGCGTCACCTGGAACCTGTCCCGCCGCTACATGGCGCGCTGGAAGGAGACAGAGGAGGAGAGCTACCGCTTCTCCGTCCAGTCCTTCTTCGAGCCGGCGGGCTTCCTGCGCACGCTGCGCGACTGGATCCTCTTCTACGTCGAGGACGGCGAGACGCGCAAGACCGTGCTGCGCCAGCACCAACGCCGCGCCGTGGACCGAATTGTGGAGCGCTGCGCGGATCCGGCAAGGCACCGCGGCCTTGTATGGCACACCCAGGGGTCTGGCAAGACGTTCACGCTGTTGACGGCGGCGCGTCTGATCCTGCAACGCAAGAGAGAGTTCCGCAACCCGACCGTTGTTGTCGTCGTGGACCGGCGGGAGCTCGAAGGTCAGCTTGAGGGCTGGGTCGAGAGGCTGCTGGGCGAGATGCAGCAGCAAGAGATCCCTGTCTGGCGCGCCAGCTCCAAAGAGGAGCTTCAAGACCTGCTGGCCACCGACAAGCGGGGCCTGATCGTCTCGATGATCCACAAGTTCGAGGGCATTGCACGAAACGCCAACCGGCGCGAGAACATCTCCGTGTTCATCGACGAGGCGCACCGCTCGGTTGCCAGGGAACTCGGCTCCTACCTTATGGCAGCGCTGCCGAACTCGACCATCGTCGGATTCACCGGCACACCGATCGCGAGAACGGCGCCCGGGGCCGGGACCTTCGGGGTATTCGGTGCGGACGACGAACGGGGCTACCTGGACAAGTACTCGATCGCAGAGTCAATCGAAGACGAGACGACGTTGCCCATCCGCCACATGATGGCGCCCAGCGAGATGACAGTGCCGGCGGAACAGCTCGATAGCGAGTTTCTCGCTCTTGCCGAAGCCGAGGGCCTCACCGACGTAGACGAGTTGAACCAGATCCTGGACAGGTCGGTGGGCCTACGGACCTTCCTCACAGCCGATGATCGGATCGAGCAGGTTGCCGCCTTTGTGGCCGAACACCTCAACGAGAATGTGGCGCCCCTCGGCTACAAGGCGTTCCTCGTGGCCGTCAACCGCGAGGCGTGCGCCAAGTACAAGCGAGCACTCGACAGGCTGCTCCCGCCGGAGTGGACGGCGCCTGTCTACTCCGACGACCCCGATGACATTGTCAGGATGCCGCTCGTCGCCGAGCTACAGCTATCGGATGAGCAGGAGAAGGACATCCGGCTCACGTTCAAGAAGGCAGACGGGGACCCGAAGCTCCTCATCGTCACCGACAAGCTGCTGACGGGGTTCGATGCTCCTCTGCTGTACTGCCTCTACTTGGACAAGCCGATGCGCGACCATGTCCTGCTTCAGGCCATCGCCCGGGTGAACCGCCCCTACGTCGACTCCGACGGCATGCGCAAGCCCATCGGGCTAGTGGTGGACTTCGTGGGAGTGCTGCGCGAGCTGAAGAGGGCGCTGCAATTCGACTCGTCCGACGTGAGCGGCGCGATCGAGAACCTGGACCGATTGATGCCGAGCTTCCAGGACAAGATCAGCAGCGCGAAGGAGCGATACCTGGACCATAAGGAGGACAGCAACGTAACTGAGAATGCGGGCCGTGCTCCCTTGGGTGCAAGCGCGGATGCGCGCCTGGAGCAGGTCGTCTACGACCGTCTCCTTGCCCCAGAGGCCCGCAAGCAGTTCTTCGCGGACTACAAGGAGATCGAGGCGCTGTGGGAGATCCTGTCGCCGTCGGCTGAACTGCGTGACCACATCGACACGTTCACGCGTCTCGCCGAACTGTACTCGGTAGTACGCAATGCTTATGCCGACCGCCCCGGCCTTACGGCAGAGTTGGCGCACAAGACCCGGCGACTCGTGGAGGAGTCGGCAGCCGTGCGGGGCTTGGGCAACCTGACCAAGGCAGTGACGTTCGACTCCCGCACCCTCGCAGCACTCCGGAGGGACTCTGGTCCTGACGCAGCCAAGGCCTTCAGCATGGTGGGCGGTCTCCGGGTGGAGATGGCGGCCAACCCGGCGCTGGACGCAATCTTGCGGCCCATCATGGAGCGTGCGGAGCAGGTGCTGAGGGATCTCGAGGAGCGCACAACCACGGGACTGGGAGCGATGGACACATTGGAGGCTCACATCGCCGCCAAGGAGGCGGCAGTCAGCGCCGCCGAAGACAGCACCCTCCCGCCGAGAGCGTTCGCGGTGTACTGGACACTGAAGGAAGAGGCTGCGCTTCGTGCTGCGGGCGTGAGTGCAATGGTGTTCGCAAGCGAGGCTCAGGCGCTTGTGGATCGCTTTCCCAACGCCGCCGTCAACGCAGACGAACAGCGGCGACTAAGGACCTCCCTGTACAACCCGTTGCTGCGGGTCGAGGCCAGCGAGCGGAGCCGAATCGTGGAACGCGTGCTGTTGATCCTGCTGGGCGGCGACGCTGGTGCTGGAGAATAACGACAAGAGAAAGGGTCTCGACGACGGCTGGCAGCGCTCGGTCGTGAGGTCGTTCTATCGGCTCAGCGGCTCCGGGCGGCGGCCCACGCCGCTCACGGGGGGTCAAGCGTCGCTGAGTCGGCTGGAACCGCTCAGACGGACTCGGGCGGCGGCGAGGAGGCCGAGCACGGCGCAGGCTGCGGTGAAGATCCCCACCGCGACCAGGGCGGTCCGGCTGCCGAAGTCGTCCACCAGCCATCCCAGGATGGGACCGCCCACGGCGCGGGCTCCCACGAAGACGACCCCGTAAGCCGCCGACACCCGACCCTGAAGGCGGGGGTCGGCCGCTGACTGCACCGATCCGTTGGACAGGCTCAAGAACCCGCCGCCGAAGGTGCCCACCACGAAGATGGCCGCGATCCCGGCAACCAGGTGGTTCACCGCGGACAGCGAGACCAAGGTCGCGCTGAACACCGCCAGCAGGATCGCGAGGTTGCGCGGCCCCGCCAGCTTCGATGCCGCCATCATCACCGAGCCGATCAGGCTGCCGACCGCCATGACCTGGGCCAGGATCGCGAACGTGCCCGCGCCGCTGGCCAGTTGCTTGTCGGCGATCACCGGAAGCAGCACAGCCAGGTTCCAGCCGAACAGGGTGAACGAGCACAGCAGGGCCATCGGTATGGTCACCGCCGGGGTGCGCAGCAGGTAGTCGAGCACCGGGCCCCCGGCCGCTCGGGCGTCCCGGGAGGTGGTGACGGTGGTGGGCACCACCCGAAGCACCAGCGTGGCCGCCAGCAGCGAGGTCGCTCCGTTCACCGCGAAGCAGGCCCACGCCGCGGACAGGCTCAGGAAGAGCCAGGCCGCGCCGCTGCCCAGGAACCGGCCCACCGACATCACTGACGTATGCAGCCGTGCCGCCCGGTCGACCCCGTCGGCCAGGACGACATCGCGCACGAAGGCCCGCCGCAGCGGGGTGTCGATGGCGCCGATCACGCCCAGCACCGCGACGGCTGCGAACAGCACCGCCAGCGGCAGGTCTTCTCGCATCCCCAGCGCAAGGAATGCCAGCCCGCTGGCAACGACGGCCTTCGACGCCTGCGTGGCGGCCAGCAGCCGGCGCCGGTCCATGCGGTCGGCCAGAGTTCCCGCCACCGGCGCGAGGACGACGGACGAGCCCGACCGGACCGCGACGGTGAGCCCCACCACGAAGGCGCTGTCTGTTATCGCA
This sequence comes from Acidimicrobiaceae bacterium, assembly GCA_026710865.1. Taxonomy (GTDB): domain Bacteria; phylum Actinomycetota; class Acidimicrobiia; order Acidimicrobiales; family Aldehydirespiratoraceae; genus Aldehydirespirator. The sequence continues at coordinate 25,131 of JAPOQG010000213.1, read as the reverse complement.
TACACCAGCCACACCTCGGCGAGGTGGTGGGCCCACATTCCGGCGCCGTGCAGGAATTGGGCGCCGGCATAACGGCGGAAGTTGGGGTTGCTCAGCGTGCCGGCCAGCCGGCCCAGACCGCTCCTCACGTGATCCTCACCGGCCCAGTTTGACAGAGCGGGCAGGTTGTCAGACAATCTGGCCACGAGAACCTGGCCTCTGCCGGGCGGTTCTCGCGTCCGGGTGGAGGATGGATGCGCACTGGAGACAGCTACGTCGAGTCACTGCGCGACGGGCGCAACGTGATCCTCGACGGCGAGCACGTCGACGACGTCGCTGCCCATCCCGCCTTCGCCGACGCGGCGCGCTCGATGGCCCGGCTCTACGACTTCTCAGCCGATCCCGCCAACCGCGGGCTCATGACCTACGAGTCTCCCACCGACGGCCGTGCCGTGAACCTGAGCTGGCTGGTGCCCCGCTCGGTGGAGGACCTGCGCCGCCGCCGGCTGGCCATCGAGGCCTGGTCGGAGCTCAGCTACGGCTACCTGGGGCGGTCACCCGACCATGTGGCCTCCTTCTTCGCCGGCTTCTCGGGGTCTCTCGACACCTTCGCCAAGGCCGGCGACCACTACGCCGACAACGTGCAGCGGTTCTACGAGCGGGCCCGCGACGAGGACCTCTACGTCACCTACACCATCATCCACCCCCAGATCGACCGGTCCAAGGGTCCCCACGAGCAGTACGAGCCCCATCTCTACGCCGCCATCGCCCGCTCCGGCGACGACGGGGTGGTGGTCAGGGGCGCCCAGATGCTGGGGACGGGAACGATCCTGTCGGACTACGTGTTCGTCAGCTCCATCCAGCCGCTGCCGCCGGGCGCCGACGACTACGGCCTGTCGGTGGTGATCCCCGTGAACCATCCCCGGCTGCGCATCTACCCCCGCCGGCCCTACGGCCGTGACGTCACCGCTGAGGGCGACTACCCGCTGTCGGCGATCTACGACGAGACCGACGCGCTGGTGGTGTTCGACGACGTGGACGTGCCCGCCGAGCACGTGTTCGTGGACCGCGACCCCGAGATCACCTTCGCCCAGTTCAACCGCACCCCCGCGCACCTCCTGGGGAACACCCAGGCCCAGATCCGCTACGCGGTGAAGATGAGGTTCCTGGCCGGGTTGGCGTCGCAGCTGGGCGAATGGTCGGGCCAGTCCGCGGACCGGAACTTCCAGCTGAGCCTGGCCCGGGTGGCGGCTCTGGCCTCGGTTCCCTACGGGATGGTGCTGGCGGGGGAGTACAACGCCGCCATCGACGCCAACGGCGTGGCCCGTCCCGACCCGGAGATGCTCTACGCGGCGATGACCCAGCAGCCCGCGCTGTACCGCGACATCACCTTCGCGCTGCGGGAGCTGACCGGGGGGACCACCATCCAGGTGCCCTCGTCGATGAGTTCTTGGGACGACCCGGTCACCCGGGCCGACTTCGAGCGCTTCGTGCGCTGGCCCGACGTGGACGCGCAGCACCGGGTGGCGCTGCTGAAGCTCGTGTGGGACGCCATCGGCTCGGAGTTCGCCAGCCGGCACTTCCAGTACGAGATGTTCTACGCCGGCTCGGCGTCGGTGGTCCAGGGCCGCCTGTACCGCAACTACGACTGGGATCGGGCCCGCTCCATGGTGCAGCGCTGCCTGGCCGAGGCTCACCGGAGCGGCACCGGCGGCTCGGAGGACAGCCCATGACGCCGCAGGATCGCGGCGGCGGCGCCGACCGGATCGGCACGCTCGACACCGGGTTCCGGACCGCGCTGGGGCGCCTCGACCGGGCCGGGATGCTGGCCCGGGTGTCGCGCACCGTGGACGCCGACCTCGAGGTGGCCGGGCTCATGAAGCGCCACGACGCCGGCGCGGCCCTGCTGTTCGAGAGCGTCAAGGACCACGACGTGCCCGTCGTCGGCAACGTCTTCGCCACCCCGGAGTCCTCCGAGACGGCCATGGGACTGGACCGTGCCCAGTTGCGGGCCGCACTGGCCCGGGGCATCCACACCGACATCGAGCCCGTCCCGGCCGCCGAGGCCCCGGCCCAGGAGCAGGTCTGGCGGAAGGGATCCATCAACCTGGGCGAGCAGCTCCCCGTGCTCAAGCACGCCCCCGGCGACGGCGGGCGCTTCGTGACCGCGGGCGTCCTGATCGTGCGCGACCCCCTCACCGGCGTGCGCAACGCCTCCTTCCATCGGCTCCAGCTGCTGGGACCGGACCGGGTGGCCATCAAGATCGACCACGGCCGCCACCTGGGCCGGGCCCTGGACCACGCGGTGGAGATGGGCCAGGACCTGCCGGTGGCGGTGTGCGTCGGCACCGACGTGGCCCTGATCTACGCGGCCTCCACCATGGGCGCGCTCATGCCCGAGAGCCGCGACGAGCTGGGCGCGGCCGGGGGCTGCCGGGGCGAGGGCCTGCCGGTGGTGCCGGGCGTGTCCGTCGACGTGGACGTGCCGGCCGAGACCGAGATCGTCATCGAGGGCGTCATCAAGGCCGGCGAGCAGGCCCACGAGGGTCCCTTCGGCGAGTTCGTGGGCTATGCCTCGCCGGCGGGGCCGGCGCCCACCGTGGACGTGACCGCGGTGACCGCCCGCCACGAGCCGGTGTACCACGCCATCAACGGCGCCGGCCGCGAGACGATCGTGCTGCGCAAGCACGTCCTCGAGGTGGCCGCCCTGGAGGCGGTCCGGCCGGTGACGCCCATCGTGACCGACGTGTGCATGCCCTCGGGCGGGCTGCACCGGTTCCATCTGGTGATGGCGCTTTCGAAGCGGTCCGATCGTGACGAGGGATGGGGCCGCAATGCGGCCATGGCCGCGTTCGGGGCACTCAAGGACCTCAACATGATCATCCTGGTCGACGACGACATCGACATCCACGACCCCGTCGACGTGGAGTACGCCCTGGCCACCCGGTTCGACGCCGCGTCGGACCTCCTGGTCATGCCACAGATGCGCGGCCACGAGTACGTGCGCACCTCGCAGGCCGGGGTCGGCACCAAGGCCGTGTTGGACGCCTCGGTGCCGTACGAGCGGCGGGCCGAGTTCGAGCGGATCTCCTTCGCGGCGCCCTCCGAAGGCGGCACGGAGCTCGACGCGGCCTACTCCGGCGCCACGGTGCTGAGCTGGCTGGGCGGTGGTCAGCAGTGAAGCTCAGCCGCGAGACGCTCGCCGACCGGCTGCAGGAGCAGCTCAAGCGCCAGATGCTGTCGGGCCGCCTGGTGCCGGGCGCGACCATGCCGTCGGAGCGGGAGCTGTGCGAGGCCTTCGGCGTGGGCCGCACCACGGTGCGCGAAGCCCTCCAGGGGCTGGTCTCGTCCGGCTTCCTGGCCCGCGACGCGGGCCGGCTAGTCGTGCGGCATCCCAGCGACATCAGCCCCCGCATGCTGGACCTCGCGGCCAGGGCCTCCGACGCATCGGTGCAGCAGGTGTTCGACGTGCGCAAGCTGCTGGAGATCCACGCGGCCGGTCTGGCCGCCACCAACCGCACCGCCGACGACCTCGCCGAGATGGCCGGGTGCCTGCAGCGCATGGACACCCAGGACGAGACCCAGTACCACACCGCCGACCGCAGCTTCCACTGCGCGGTGGTGCGAGCCTCCCAGAACGCCGTGCTGGCCGAGCTCTACGAGGCGGGAATCGGGCTCTTCTTCCGTGAGGCGGCCTTCTGGCGGGTGTTCGCCCGGGCCCCCGAACAGCGTCATCGGGTGGGTTCGGGCTACCAGGGCCACCTGCAGATACACAACGCCATCGTCCGCCAGGACCCCGACCTGGCCCGCGAGCAGATGCGGCGCCACCTGCAGCAGGTGGAACGGAGCCTGCTCGCGATTATGCACGAGACGCTGGGTGTGGCCGATGATGCGCTGCCCCCGACGTCCGACACGTCATCCCCCACAGAGGAGACAGAGAGGAAGCCATGAGACAGGGATACCGGGTGATCGACGCCGACACCCACGTCACCCCCTCCGTAGAGGTGCTCGTCGAGTACGGCGACCGCGAACTGAAGGACCGCGCCGATGAGCTCACGCCCTATGTCCGGGTGACCAAGCCGACCGCGGGCCGGGGCCATCCGACCCACCCCTACGGCGTGGTGCGGGTCAATCCCCAGCCCTACAACCGGGTGGCCGGGCACAAGCCGGACGCCTCGGTGGACACCCGCGGCGCGGGCGCCAAGGGTGCGCTCGAGGGCCGGGTGCAGAACCTCGCGGTCAAGCCCATCGCCGACGGCATCCAGCACACCAACTCCGAGGGACGCCTGGCCAACATGGACGTCGAGGGGGTCGACATCAACTTCATCATCCCCGGCACGTGGGCACCGGGCAGCACCGCCCTGGACCTCAGCCTGGCCAAGGCCATGTACCGCTCCTACCACCGCTACATGGCCGACTACTGCTCAGCCGATCCCCGCCGCCTGAAGGGGCTGTTGCTGGCCCCCGGCGCCGATCCGGTCTGGGCCGCCGACACCATCCGCCGGCACGCCGACGAGGAGTGGCTGTCGGCGGTGTGGCCGGTGCTGCCCGAGGGCCTGCCGGTGGACGATCCCGACCTGGAGCCGATCTGGCAGGCCATGGACGAGGCCGACCTGCCCATCATGCACCACAGCTTCTTCTACGAGGCCCCCTACTTCCCCGGCTACCGCGACATCTGGGGCAACGTGGCCGTGGCCCGCACCGCCGCCCACGTGTGGGGCGCCCAGCGGCTCATGGCCTACGTTCTGGTGTCGGGGATGCTCGACCGCTACCCCAACCTGCGGGTGGCCACGGTGGAGACCGGCCACGGCTGGCTGCCCCACTGGATCATCCGCCTCACCAGCCAGATCGACTACGTGAAGGGCGCCGTGCCCGCCGAGCTGAAGCACACGCCGATGGAGTACGTGCAGATGGGCCGGGTGTTCTGCGCCATCGAGCAGCACGAGGGTCCCGAGATGACCAAGGCGGTGATCGACATCCTCGGCGACGGCGTGCTGATGTACGAGTCCGACTTCCCCCACCCCGAGTGCTACTACCCCGACAGCACCGACAACGTGATCTCCTGGGGCCCGGTCATCGGCGAGGAGGCCCTGCGCAAGCTCATGGCCGACAACGCGGCCCGCTACCTGCGACTGCTGTCGGACCCGTGGGGCGACGACGGAGCCGACGGCAACGGACGGAGCAGCAATGGACGTTGATCAGGCTCTAAGGCTCGTGCACCAGGCTCGAGCCATCGCGGCCGCCCGCGGCATCAACGCCACCGTCGCCGTGCACGACGACGCCGGCCATCCCCTGGTGGTGATGCGGGGCAAGCGCTGGCACGGGCCCTACATGGCCATGGGCAAGGCCCGGCTGGCGGCCGCCTTCGCCAAGCCGACCAAAGATCTGATGGAGCAGTGGGCGGACCGGCCGATGTTCCCGACCAGCCTCGTGGAGATCATCCCGGGAGGCGTCACCGTCAACCCTGGCGGCGTGCCGCTCTTCGAGGGAGACGTGTGCGTGGGCGCCATCGGCGTGGGTGGCGGCTCGCCGCACATCGACCACGAGATCGCGGCCGCGGCCGCGGAGCTATTCCACAAGTCCGAGGGGGCGTAGATCTGATGAAGTTGATTCACAGACCCAAAGGAGGAAACAGCAACATGCGACATATATGGAAGAGACTGGGGGTGCCGCTCGCGGCGCTCTTCGTGCTCGCGCTGGTAGCCGCGAGCTGCGGCGACGACGAGGCCGACGCGCCGGCCGCACCGGCGGTCGACACGGCCGCCGTCGATGCGGCGCAGGCCGAAGCCGACAGCGCCCGGGCCGAAGCCGAAGCGGCTGCTGCGGCTGCCGCCGAAGCCGAGGCGGCCCTGGCCGAAGCCGAAGCGGCTGCTGCTGAGGCAAATGCCGAACAGCAGGCTGAGGCGCAGGCCGCGCTGGAGGCGGCCCAAGCTGAGGCCGAGGCGGCCATGGCTGCCGCGGCCGAGGCTGAGGAGCGGGCCGCGGAGGCCGAGATGGCAGCCGAGATGGCAGCCGAGGAGGCCGCCATGGCCGCCGAGGACGAGATGATGGAGGAGGAGGCTGCCCCGACCGGAGATCCCGGAAGGGTCACCATCGCGGTCACCACCGAGCCGTCCACTCTCGACCCGCAGGCCGTCAACGACCGCAGCTCGCGGGTCGTGACCGCCAACCTGTTCGAGTCCCTGCTGGGCCGGGACGCCTCGACGGCGCTGGTCCCGGTGCTGGCCACCGGCTACGAGGTATTGGACGAGGACACCTGGCGCTTCACGGTGCGCGAGGGCGTGACCTTCCATGACGGCCAGGCCCTCAACGCGCAGGCCGTGGCCGACAGCTTGAACCGGATGCTGGACCCGGACTACTCGACCCAGAGGGACTCGTACGTTCGGGGCATCACCGTCGCAGAGGCTGTGGACGAGTTCACCGTCGACATCCACACCGACGGGGTCAACGCCACCATCCCGCTGCAGATAGCTCAGCTGCCCGTCATCGCGCCCGGCACGGGCGACACGGTCGGCGAGAACCCGGTCGGGACCGGTCCCTTCGTCTTCGAGTCGTGGGACCGCGGCCAGCAGATCACCGGCGCACGCAACGCCGACTACTGGGGCGATGCGCCTTCGATCGACGCCTTCACGGTGCGGTTCATCCCCGACAAGCAGACGTCGCTGGCCGCTCTGCAGCGTGGTGAGGTCGACTTGGTGCTCGACATCCTGCCCGAGCAGGTTCCGCTGGTGCCCCAGGCGCTGAGCGTGCCCGCCACCGAGTACAGCTACATCGCGCTCAACGCCCTGCGTCCCGATCTGGCTCCGCCCGAGATCCGCGTCGCCATGAACCTGGCCGTGGACAAGGAGCTGATCGCTGAGACGCTCTACGAGGGCTACGCCACGCCGAACCACGCCCAGCACCTGTCGCCGGGGATGCTCGGCTACAACCCCGACATCGGCCCGTTCCCGTACGACCCGGACCAGGCCCGCGAGATCATGGAATCGCACGGCTGGAACGAGGACAACCCCTTGTTCCTCGAGATCTACGCGCCGATCGGCCGGTACCTGCGCGGCGTGGAGACGACCCAGGCGGTGGCCACGATGCTCAACGACGTCGGCTTCAACACCGAAGTGCGGCTCGCTGAGTGGACCCGCTTCCGCGCCGGCAGCCGGATCAGGGGCGAAGAGCCCGGCGCCTATGACGCTCGCTACGGCTGGAACTCCAACGAGTGGTTCGACGGGGCCCGCACCCGCAACTTCCTGGTATGCGGCGGCTCGTCCTCCAAGCTGTGCGACGAGTTGGTCACCGACCTCTTCGAGCAGGCCGGATCGACGACCGATCAGGAACTGCGCAACATCCTCTACCAGAGGGCCTGGGCGCGGCTGCATGAGAACCCGCATGCCATCTACCTGCTGCAGCAGGACCTGATCTACGGCGCGACCGAGCGTCTCGACTGGCAGCCCCGGCTCGACGACGAGTACCTCGTGTCGGAGATGAGCCTGAACTAGGGCATCAAGCAGGGTGGGTTGCTGTTGACCTGCCGGCCCGGCTCGGCTCCTCGAGGCCGGGCCGGGCCCGGCAGGGCAGAGCGTCCATAGGAATCGATGGGAATGCAAGAGACGACGTCGACAACGGCGCCGTCGCAGCCGTCGCGGCGCGGCCGGCTGCTGCGACGGCTGCGCGACCACCAGCCCGGGGCCGACCGCCTCGCGGCCGGAGGGTCGCTGCGCGGCCTGCTGCTGCGGCGGCTGCGCGACGGCATCATCGTGCTGCTGCTCGTGGTGACGGTGATCTTCTTCCTGGCCCACGTCGTCGGGAACCCGGCGCTGGTGTTCGCCCCGGTCGACGCCACCGACGAGCACATAGCCGAGATCCACCGCCAGTTCGGTCTGGACCGCCCTGTCGCCGAGCGCTACTGGGAGTACCTCGTGGGCCTGGCCCAGCTCGACTTCGGGGAGTCGACCTGGCAGCAGCGGCCCGCCATCGACGCGGTCACGGAGGCGCTTCCGGCCACGATCTACCTCACTGTCGTCGGCCTCGGCGCGGCCGCGGTGCTCGGGGTGATACCCGGGATTGTGGCCGGGGCGCGGGCCCGCAAGCCCTTCGACAAGGCCTCGAACCTGCTCTCGGTGACTGCTCTGTCGGTGCCGAACTTCTGGCTCGGGCTGCTGTTGATCCTGCTGTTCGGGGTGCAGCTCGGCTGGCTGCCGACGTCGGGGCGCTTCGAGACCGCCAGCATCGTCATGCCCGCGGCCACCCTGGGCATCGTCCACGGCGGCCGCATCTTCCAACTCGTGCGGTCGGCCACGTACGAGGAGATGTCCAAGCCGTACGTCACCGTGGCCCGCAGCAAGGGCCTCACCGAGTGGGACATCCTGCGCCGGCACGTGGTGCGCAACACCGGCGTCACCACCGCCACCATCGTCGGCTGGGAGTACGTGCGCATGTGGGGCGGCGCGGTGTTCGCCATCGAGTACGTCTTCGCCTGGCCCGGTGTGGGCCTGCTGACCATCGACGCCGCGCACCGCCAGGACTTCTTCGTGCTCCAGGCGTCTGTCATCATCGCCGGGGCGTTCGTGATCTTCAGCAACCTGCTGATCGACCTGGGCTACCAGTTCATAGACCGCAGGATCACGGCCAGCTGATGAGCATCGTGGTCGCCAAGCGCACGGGCGAGGGCCCGGCCCGGGCCCCGGAGCACCGCGTCTGGGGCCGGCTCATCAAGATGCTGGGGAGCCGGGGCTGGATCCTGCTGGTGCTCTTCCTGTTGCTGCTGGTGGCGGCCTCGATCGTGCCCGACGTGTTCGCCCCCCACGACCACGATGCCCAGAACCTGCGATCCCGCCTGCTGGGCCCCGGGGAGTCCTCGCCGGAGGGCCTGCACCTGCTCGGAACCGACACCCTGGGCCGGGACCTGTTCTCCCGGATGGTGGTCGGCACCCGGCTCACGATGTTCATCGCGGTCACCGCCACCCTGATCGGCGCCGGCATCGGCGTGCTGTTCGGCCTGCTCGGCGGGTACTTCGGCGGGCGCATCGACCGGCTGCTGATGCGCTTGGGCGAAGCCCAGACAGCCATGCCGATGTTCCTGGTGGCCATCCTGCTGCTGAGCCTGCTCGGGCCCAACGTGGGAATCCTGCTGGTGGTCCTGCCGTGCCTGGTGTGGCCCATCTTCGCCCGGGTGGTGCGGGCCGAGGCCCTCCGGCTGCGCGAGGAGACCTTCATCGAGGCCTCCGTCGCCACCGGCTGCTCCACCTCGACCATTCTCGGGCGGCACCTGCTGCCCAACGTCGCGCCCCGCATCCTGGTGCTGTGCGTGATCGAGATCGGCCACGTGATGCTCTCGGAGGCCGGGCTGAGCTTCCTGGGGGTGGGCGTGCAGCCGCCCGACACCACCTGGGGACTGCTGATCTCGGAGGGCCGGCCCCTGCTGGCCGTGGCATGGTGGCTCACCATCCTTCCCGGTGTGCTGCTCGGCATCTCCGTTCTGGTGCTCAACCTGCTGGGCCGCTACTGGGAGGCTCGCTCGGGGGCGGCCGGATGAGGTTCGGAGCCGACTCTTCGGTGGTGACGGGATGAGCGGAATGCCCCTGCTGGAGGTCGAGGACCTCCACGTCACCTTCAACACCGCCTCGGGGCCGGTGCACGCCGTGGACGGCGTCAGCTTCACCATGGCACCCGGCGCCTCACTGGGCGTGGTCGGCGAGAGCGGGAGCGGCAAGAGCGTGACCGCCCGGGCCCTGCTGCGGCTGTTCGCCATCACCGACGATGCCCGTATCTCCGGGTCGGTCCACTTCGACGGCGCCGACCTGCTGCGCATCGACGAGCGCAGGCTGCGGCACGTGCGGGGCGGGCAGATCGGCATGATCTTCCAGGATCCGCTCACGTCGCTCAATCCCCTGATGACGGTGGGCGAGCAGATCGCCGAGTCGCTGCGCCTGCACCGGGGCATGGGCCGGTCCGAGGCGGCCTCCGAGGCGGTCGAGCTGCTGGGCCGGGTGGGCATCGCCGATCCCGAGCGGCGGGCCACCGAGCTGCCCAACAGCTTCAGCGGCGGCATGCGCCAGCGGGTGATGATCTCGCTGGCCATCGCCTGCCGGCCCCGCCTGCTCATCGCGGACGAGCCCACCACCGCCCTCGACGTGACCGTGCAGGCCGAGATCCTGCTGCTGCTCGACGAGCTGCGCCGCTCCGAGGACATGGCGCTGATGCTCATCACCCACGACTTCGGGGTGGTGGCGGCCACCTGCGAGGACGTGCAGGTGATGTACGCGGGCAAGCTGGTGGAGAAGGCCTCGATGGCCCATCTGTTCGACCGGGCCAACCATCCCTACACCGAGGGGCTGCTGCGGCTGGTGCCCCGTTTCGAGGATGCCCACGCCGGACGGTTGCACCCCATCCCCGGCCAGCCGCCGATAACCGGAGGGGGCGGATCGTCGTGCGCCTTCGCGCCTCGTTGCGCCCACGCCTTCGACCGCTGCCGCGACGAGGTCCCGCCCGAGGTGGCGGTGGGTCCCCAGCATCTCAGCGCCTGCTGGCTGGCCGCTGAGCGGGCCAAGGATGGCACCGAGGCGGGCCGTCCCTGGAAGCGGGCCCAATGAGCGAGACCGCGGTCGCCGGAGCGACGCTGGAGGCCGGCTCGGCTGACGCAGCCGCCTCGCCGCGGGGCGTGCTCGAAGTGAACGACGTCGTGGTGCAGTTCGACACCGACGGCGGGCGCATCACCGCAGTGGACGGGGTGTCGATGCACCTGGCCACCGGCGAGACGCTGGGCCTGGTGGGCGAGAGCGGGTGCGGCAAGTCCACGCTGGCCCGGGCCATCATGCAGCTGGTGCCGATGCAGCAGGGCTCGGTGCGTCTCGAGGACACCGACCTCGGCACCCTGTCCCGCCGGGAGCTGCGCCGCATGCGCCATCGCATCCAGATGGTGTTCCAGGATCCCCGCGGCTCGCTCGACCCCCGCATGAGCGTGTCGTCCCTCATCGGCGAGCCGCTCCGGGTCCACGGCATCGGCGACCGGGCCGGCCGGGCCCGGTCGGTGGCCGAGGCCATGGAGCTGGTCGGGCTGCCCGAAGCGGTGGCCGACCGCCTTCCCAGCGAGCTCAGCGGCGGGCAGCAGCAGCGGGTCGGCATCGCCCGGTCCATCGTCACCGCCCCCGCGGTGCTGGTGTGCGACGAGCCGGTGTCGGCGCTGGACGTTTCCATCCAGGCTCAGATCATCAACGTCCTCGACGAACTGCGCGACGAGCTGGACCTGGCCATGCTGTTCATCGCCCACGACCTCTCGGTGGTGCGCCATCTCAGTGACCGGGTGGCGGTCATGTACCTCGGCCAGATCGTGGAGACGGGCACCGCCTCGGAGGTGTTCACCGAGCCCCGCCATCCCTACACGCAGGGACTCATCACGTCTGTGCCGCGGGCCGACGCCGAGAGTGCGGCCCGGCTGCAGACCGCCCGCCGGCTGGTGCTCGGAGAGCTGCCCAGCCTCCTCGACCCCCCGTCGGGGTGCCGCTACCGCACCCGCTGCCCGTACGCCACCGACGAGTGCGCCGCCACCGAGCCGCCCCCCGAGGCGGTGGACCATGCCGGCGGGCTCCATTGGGTGCGGTGCCACCACTGGCGCGGCATCGCCGCCGGGTCGGCGCCCCAACCGTCCTCCAACAGTCAGGAGCAAGCACCATGAGCGATCGCACCGCCGTCTCCACCGACGGGGCGCCCACCCCGACCGGCCCCTTCAGCCAGGCCATCCGCGTCGGGAACCTCGTGTTCACCGCGGGCCAGGCCGGACGCAACCGCGACACCGGCCAGATGGGCGCCATAGGCGAGCAGGCCGACTGGGCGCTGCGCAACATCGCCGCCATCCTGGACGCCGCCGGAGCCTCCATGGCCGACGTGGTCAAGACCACCGTCTACCTCAAGGAGGGAACCCCGACCGGTCCCCTCAACGAGCAGTGGGTCAAGCATTTCCCCGAACCCCTGCCCGCACGGTCGTCGGTGTTCGTGTCCCGCCTCAAGAACCCCGAGATGCTCATCGAGATAGAGGCGGTCGCGGTTGTCTGAGGGGGCGGTGATCAGCGCCGGCTGCCGCGAGGCCGCCGACACCGGCGCGGCTGTGCTGGCATCGGGCGGCAACGCGGTGGACGCAGCCATCGCCGCCTCGGCGGTGCAGTGCGTGCGCGAGCTGCCGTGGTGCGGCCTGGGCGGCGACGCCTTCGCGCTGGTGTCGGGCCCCGACGGCGAGCTGCAGGCGCTCAACGGCGCCGGCGCGGTCCCCAGGGCTCTGGCCACGGCTGCGATCCCCGGCGGCACCCTGCCCCGCTTCGGTCCGCTGTCGATCTCGGTTCCGGGACTGGTGGACGCCTGGTGGCGGCTGTGGGAGCGCCACGGATCCCGGCCCTTCGAGGCTCTGATCGAGCCCGCGGCCGAGCTCGCCGACGAGGGGTTCGCCCTCGACGACGCCTTCGCTCGGGCGCTCGACCGGGTCCGCATCGCGGTCGGCGGTGACGATCCGTTCGTGTCGGAGTTCTGCGAGGGCAACGGCTCGTCCCCGGGCGACGGTTTCCGGTTGCCGGCTCTGGCTCGCACCCTGCGGGAGATCGCCGCAGGCGGGCCTTCGGCGTTCTACACGGGGCCGCTGGCCTCCGACCTGATCGCAACGGTGGACGGGCTGGGCGGCCTGCTCTCCGCCGACGACCTGGCCGCGCACTCCAGCGACTTCGAGCCCCCGATCACAATCCGCTACGGCCCGGCCGAGGTGTCGGTGACGCCGCCGGTGTCGATGGGGTGGGTGCTGCTGCAGCAACTCCTGCTCTACGAGCGCCTCGACGGCCGCCTCATCGACGGCGAGGCCGACCGGATCGACCTGATGGTGCGGTGCAAGCACGCCGCCTTCTCCGATCTTGCCGGGATGCCCCGCTGGCAGGAGGCGTCCGACGTGACACCCGTGCTGAGCGAGGACTTGCTCGACCGCTGGTGCTCGGTGATCGCCGATCAGCGCCGTTCGGTGCTGGCGCCGGCGGGCGCCCCGGCCGCTCCGGCCGCGGCGTCAGGCACTGACACGACCTGCCTGTCGGTGGCCGACGGCCGTGGGCTGATGGTGACGTTCATTCACAGCCTCTTCAACGAGTTCGGCTCCCGGGTGGTGGTGCCGGGCACCGGGATCGTGCTCAACGACCGGCTGGCCAAGCAGCCCGCCCGGGTCGACGGAACCGGAGGATCGGACCGGCCGCGGCGGCCCCTGCACACCCTGGTCGGCTATCACGTCGCCCAACGCGGCCGCCGGCTGGTGGGGGCCACGCCGGGCGGCCGGGGCCAGGTCCAGACCAACTTCCAAGTCCTGCGGGCCGTCATCGACGACGGCGCCGATCCCCAGGCCGCTATCGACGGGCCCCGCTGGCTTTCGGGCGCGCCCCGGCTGCCCGATGCCGACGACCTGCTGTTCCTGGAGCCCGGGTTCGCGTCCTACCTGGGTTCGGAGCTGGCCCGCCGCGGCCACTCGGTCGCGGCCGACGGCGCGGCCTCCGACAATGACCTGTTCGGCAGTTGCACCATCGCCGGAGCGGGTCCGCAGGGCTCGGGGACGTTCGGTGCGGCCGACCATCGCCGGGGAGCGGCCCTGGTGCGGGTCGACCGGCCCGCCGACGCCGACGAAACCGGTTACGTCAATGACAACGAGGCCCCCGGCTCGCGGGGGCCTCTAGGAGAGGAGACTCCATGACCGACGTCATGTCGGCCCCGAAATTCGGCCCCCGGGCCATCACCTACCCCCACCCGATCAACCACGACGCCTACGACTGGCCGACCTTCTCCGACGCCGAGTTCGAGCGGCGCCACGCGCTGGTGCGGGGCTTCATGGCCGAGCACGACCTCGACTGCCTGCTGGTGGCCAGCGCCGCCCATCTTTGGGACCGGGGCTGGGCCAACGTGCGCTGGATCAGCAACTACATGGGGACCATGGAGCTCGACAGCTTCGTGATCTTCCCCGCCGAGGGCGAGCCGACGCTGGCCATCCTCGGCCTCAACGCCCGCCTGCCCGACCGGGTGACCCGCTCGGTGTTCGGTGACGTCCGGGGCGCCCTCAACACCCGCACCATCCTGGTGGACCGGCTCAAGGAACTGGGCCTGAGCCGGGGCCGGGTCGGCATCATCAACCCGACGCCGTACCTGTCGGTGTCGCGAGACCACTGGGCCGCCCTCACCGAGTCGTTCCCGGACCTGGTGTTCGAGGAGTACTCCGACGAGTTCTGGAAGATGCGGCTGGTGCTCTCCGACGAGGAGGTCGCCTGTCTGGAGGAGGCGGCCCGCATCGGCGACGCCACCCAGGTGGCGGTGATGGAGCAGCTGCGTCCCGGCATGACCGAGCACGACCTGTTCCGGATCATCTACTCCACCATCGCCGAGGAGCGGGGCGAGATCCCGTGCATGGTGCTGGCCGGCAGCGAGTCGATGAGCAACCCCACCAGCGGCTTCCAGCGGCCCCGGCCCATCGGTCGCACCATCACCTCCGACGACGTGCTGCTGATGGAGGTCGGGGCCCGGGACGGCCACGGGTACGAGGCCCAGACGGGCAAGGCGATGGTGTTCTCCAAGCCGCCGCCCGACTACGCCGACCTGCTGGAGGTGATGCTGGAGGCCTACCACCGGATAGTGGCCGAGCTGAAGCCGGGCTGCACCGCCAAGGAGCTGCGGGCCGCGGGCAGCATCATCAACGAGCGGGGCTACACCATCGTGGCCCCGCTGGTGCACGGCGTGTTCAACCCGATCGACGCCGGCCCCTTCGTGGGCACGTCGCACCGGCCCGACAAGGACGTGGTGCTGGAGCCCAACATGGCGATGTGCGTGGAGATCCACCCGTGCACCACCGACATCATCAAGGGTGTGTTCATGGGCGACACCTACGTGATCACCGAGGACGGCGCCCGCAACATCAACCACCGCCTGGAACCGAAGGTCTACGAACTGGGGTGAGTGACATGGCATCCAAACCTGAGCTGGAGTTCCACATTCCCGACGGGCCGTGGCGCCCCGCGGGCGGCCCCGTGGAGGGCATCGACGAGATGATCCTGTCGACCGACGGCCGGCCCGACGGGGCCTACACCCGGCTGATGCGCTTCGCGCCCGGCACGGACTCGTCGGCCAACGGGGTGCTGACCCACCACTTCTGGGAGGAGGTCTACATCGTGCAGGGCGACCTGACCGACCTGCGCCTGGGCGAGACGTTCACCGCGGGCATGTACGCCTGCCGCCCGCCGGGCATGCCCCACGGCCCGTGGCGCAGCGAGGCGGGAGTGCTGATGGTGGAGTTCCGCACCGGTGGCTACAACCCCTAGACGCCCCGAGTCGGCGGGCTTCGGGGACCCGCGGCGATGAGGCTGTCGATCGACGGCGTCGAGCGGGTGTTCGCGCCCGAGGTGCTGGTGGTGATCGGCTACGCGGGGCGGGACCGGGCCGCGGTCGAGCACCACATCGACGAACTGGCCGCTCTCGGCGTGCCCCGCCCGGCGAGCATCCCGCTGTTCATGGTGTTCCCGCCCTGGCTGATCTCCCAGGAGCCCTCGATATCGGTGGCCGGCTCCGAGAGTTCCGGCGAGGCCGAGATCGTGCTGGTGGTCGACGGCGACGACGTGGTCGTGACGCTCGGGTCCGACCACACCGACAGGGCCCTGGAGGCTGTCGACATCGTCGCCTCCAAGGGGGTCTGCCCCAAGCCGCTGGCCTCCACCGGATGGCCGGCCGCGGCGGTCGGGGACCGCTGGGAGGATCTCAGGCTGTCCAGCCGCATCGACGGCGGCGTGGCGTACCAGGACGGCTCGGCTGGGGCCAACCTGCCCCCGCTGGACCTGGCGGCTTCGATCCCGTGGGCCGGCCCGCGGCCCAGCTGTTTCGTGGCCTTCACCGGCACGGTGCCCGTGATCGGCGACATCCGCCCCAGCGCCGGTTTCCACGCCGAGCTGGCCGGCCCGGGCCTTTCCCCGCTGGAGTTGAGCTACCGGGTGGAGACCGTTCCACCGCTAGCCGGCTGAGAGCTAGGCGCCCTCTTCAGCCTCCGACTTCCCTCAGAATCCTCGCCGGCGTCGCATCCCCATGACGGCTGCGCCACGAGCGCCAGACCGCAGAGCGGCGTGGAGTCCTCGATCTCGTTGCCGACGGACAGGACATGCGTGTCCGGACCGCGCCCTGGATCGGCTACAGGTAGCTGCCGGGGGCGTTGTCCTCCGACGATCGGCGGGCGTCGATCCATTCCCTGGCCTCGTGAACCCGCTGCCGCACGACGGCGATGGGATCGTCGAGGCCCTGCTCCCTGCGCCTCTCGACCCAGCGGGCGCCGAGACCCGCGGCCACCGCACCGGCAGCCAGGGCGACGAGCGCCACCATCAAG
Source organism: Acidimicrobiaceae bacterium (assembly GCA_026710865.1). Taxonomy (GTDB): domain Bacteria; phylum Actinomycetota; class Acidimicrobiia; order Acidimicrobiales; family Aldehydirespiratoraceae; genus Aldehydirespirator. The sequence continues at coordinate 8,792 of JAPOQG010000213.1, read as the reverse complement.
GCCGCCACCGCGGCGAAGCCGAGCGCGGCCATCAGCCGGCGCAGACCGAAGATCCTCGCCGGTCTGAGCGACAGCGTCCTGTCCTGCGCCGATCTCTCCGAGCGCCACGACACACGACCTTCGAGTAGCAGCTCCCTCACTCAGCCGTCTCCCGTCGGTTGGTGATGCCTCCGGAGGCTACTTCCCGGTCAGGGTGCGCGGCGTGGTGCCTCGGATCATCCGTGGACGGGCTCTGCGCTGCCGGAGGCTGTTTCCCGGTCAGGGTGCGCCGAGCGGGGCGCGGTAGCGTCGTGGTGTGCGCCTGCTAGTGCTGCAGCACATCGACTGCGAGCATCCCGGCCGTCTGCGTGACTTCCTGCGCGACGACGGTGTCGAGTGGACCGCGGTGGAGCTCGACGAGGGTGAGCCCATCCCGCCCCTGGAGGACTACGACGCCATGTGGGTCATGGGCGGCCCGATGGACGTGTGGGACGTGGACGAGCATCCCTGGCTGGTGCCGGAGAAGCGGGCCATCCGCCGCTGGGTGCGAGAGCTGCAGCGCCCGTTCCTGGGGGTGTGCCTCGGCCACCAGCTGCTGGCCGACGCCCTGGGCGGGACCTGCGGCCCGCAGCGGCCGCCCGAGATCGGGGTGCTGCCGGTGGAGCTCACGCCGGAGGGCCGCACCGACCCGATCTTCGACCAGATGGCCGAGCGCCAGCATGCCCTGCAGTGGCACTCGGTGTGCGTGGCCCAGCCCCCGGAGGACGCGGTGGTGCTGGCCAGCTCCCCTGTGTGCCGCGTTCAGGCCATGCGGGTGGGGCCCTGCGCCTGGTCGATGCAGTACCACGTGGAGGTCGAGGACGACACCGTCCGCAACTGGGGCGCCATCGACGCCTACCGCCAGGCCCTCGAGTCGACCCTCGGCCCCGGCTCCATCGACGCCCTCGCCGCCGACGCCGACCGCCACATGGACGGCTTCGTGTCCGACGCCGAGCAGCTCTACCGCAACTTCATGGTCGCCGCCGCTGGCTGTCCGGTCTGACGCCCTCACTCCATCCTGAGACGCGAGTCTGAAAGATCAGGCACGTGTGCGGACAGTAGTCAGTGTCCCTGGAGTATCTGACGGGCACCGGCCCCGTCATCGAGAGGTGTTCAGATGGCAGGCGCGACAGCCTCAAGTCCCATTCTCCGGCGAGCCGGGGTCGGAGTCCTGACCCTGCTCGCCGCCGTCGTGCTTGTCTGGTCCTTCGTACCGGTCGGCGTGGCCGCGCAGGAGGCGCCCATCCTGACCGTCGGCGGCAGCAAGATCAATCACGAGGACAACTACATTCAGGTTCAAGAGGGGGATGAGGGCACGACCGCCACCGTATTGGTCACCTTCACGCTCAGCTCTCCCCTGGGGGACGACACCGCATTCGAGTACTACTTCCAGAGCGCGGGAGAACCCGAGTCGTCGTTCTACTCCACGGCCACTCGCGGGGAGGACTTCAGGATCGGGACATCCAGATCCGTCTGCAACTGGCATCAGGGGTTCGGGACGATGGTCTGCAGGAGTGTCATCCCTGCCGGAGAGGTCCAAGTCGCCGAGGCCCTCACCGTCGTGGGCGACGACATCGACGAGGGCGAGTCGGAGAGGCTGGAGATGAACCTGCTGTCGGACAACAAGGGGAGGTACCGGCTCATGGCGACGGTGGCGGACGCGGAGCAGAATCGCCTCAGCGACGGGCGGCCGACCTACTCCGGGCTCGTCATCTTGATAATCGACGACGACGACGACGATACGGCTGGAACGAACCGTCCAACCTGCACCTGCCCGGTACCCGAACAGGCGCCGGAGACCATGCCTGCCGGGGCGCTCCCGGACCACCTGGAAGCCCAGCAGGCGCGTGATGGCGCGCTCCCGCGCAGGACGCCCCCCGCCCTCGAGTTCGACAAGCGGGATGTGGCCGTCCGGGAGAGGCGGGGCGGGAACTCCCGCGACCTGATCGTCAGGCTCAGCGAGAACGCCCAGGTCGACACGGTGGTCCAGTACACCGTCCACTCGGACGGCAGCGTGGCCGTGAGGCTGCCCTCCGATGCGAACAGGCGGGCCACGCAGGGCGCGGACTTTCGCACGGCTGGACTCTGTGAGGTGCATGCCGTCGGCATCTGCAGGGGGAGCGTCACCATTCCGCAGGGGCTTGACCGCGCCGCGATCAGGGTCATGGTCAGAGACGACGACCAGGTCGAGCGGCGCGAGGAGTTCAAGATCCGGCTCGACCCGGGCACCCACTACGCCCCCTCGCCCGGCGAGAGGACGATCCGCGTCGAGATCCGGGACAACGACTAGCCCGAAGACTGGACGATCACGCCCGAGGCCGCAACTTCATGCCCGCCGCCAGTCTTAAACACTAAAGCCCACAAAAACAATAAAGCTAAAAAAAATACTAAAGCTCACAAAAGGCCGTTCGGTAGGGGCTAGGCTGCAGGTACTTCCGACCCGACTTGCAAGGAACCCCGAATTGGCCGGCAGGAACCCGTTCTCGCCCACCTTCGGCGCGGCGCCGCCAGTGATCGCGGGCCGCGACGACCTTCTTGACAACATCGACGACGCGCTTGAAACGGGGCACACCCATCCGGACTACACGACTCTGTTCCTCGGCGTCCGGGGCTCGGGGAAGACCGTCATGCTCGACGCAGCGCAAGCCGTCGCCCAAGGCAAGGGGTGGCTGACGCTGTCGGAGGACGCCTGGCCGGCGGAATTGCTTGGCCGGCTCACGCGCGCCGCCGAACGGCTGCTGGGTGAGTTGGATGAGGATCCCGGCAGGCGGGTCAGGAGCGTGACCGCGGCAGGCTTCGGGGTCGAGTGGGAACCGGTCGCGCGGTCCACCGGCGGCGGCCTGGAGGCTGCCGAAGGGCTCCGCATCGTGTTGTCGGCGCTCGGCGACGCGCTTCGCGACCGCGGTACCGGCCTCATCATCACCTTGGACGAGCTATTGAGCGCCGATCTGGACGAGATACGGCAGTTCGGTGCGGTCATGCAGCACGTCAGCCGCCGAGAGAAGCGACCGATCGCCTTCGCGGGAGCAGCGTTGCCGCAGTTCGAGGAGGAACTCGAGTCCGACGACGCCGCTACCTTCCTGCAGCGGTGCTCGCGCTACGACATGGAACGGCTCGACGCCGCCGCAACTGGTCTCGCCATTTCCAAGCCGATCGAGGATCGGGGCGCAGCAATCGATCCAGAGGCACTTGACCAGGCCGTCGCCGCTAGCTCGGGATATGCGTTCATGGTCCAACTCGTGGCGTTCCACACCTGGGCGGCCGCTCCGGACCAGCCGTCCTTGATCGGCAGAACCGAAGTAGCGAAGGGAATCGCAGAGGCTCAGCGGCGTGTTGGACGGCTGGTCCTCGGACCGACATGGAGGGGACTCTCAGACGTCGATCGTCGGTTCCTGATCGCCATGGCCATGGACGACAGCGAGTCGCGCTTGTCGGAGGTGGCCAGCCGTCTCGATGTGGACGTCGGCTATGCCGGCGTGTACCGGCTGCGGCTCATCCGAGCTGGAATGATCGTCTCTACCGGCCGGGGCCGCATCGACCTCGCCCACCACGCCGCCCGGGATTGGATCCGCGCCCGCGCTCAAGCCGGTGGGCAGCAGTTGACCCCCGACGAGACCAACGACTGACCAACGCCGTCGGACGGATTGGTCGGGATGTCCGGGTGCTCTGGCCGCCGACGCCGACCGCCACATGGAGGGCTTCGTGTCCGACGCCGAGCAGCTCTACCGCAACTTCATGTCCGCCGCCACCTAGCCGGTCTCGAGCCGGCTCCCTGCGCCGGCTCCATCGGCAGCTCTGATCCACCGGTACATTCTGCGGTATGGAGAGGGTATTTTCTGCGGTATGGCAGGTGCCATCCTTAGAGCGAGGACACAAGACAATGGAACAACAACCGGGCGCGGATAAACAGAAAACTCATGTTGAGTCCTCATCCTCCCTTCCTCCGGCGGGGTGGTACGCCGACCCTGAGCGCAGGGATGGACGACGTTACTGGAACGGGAGTGAATGGACATCTGACAGGCACCCCGCCCCAGGAGAACCTTCTCCGGCTACAGGACTACCCGGCAACCACAACCATCTGACAGCCTTGTTGCTGGCGATCTTCGTCGGCGGTCTGGGAGTAGACAGGTTCTACTTGGGCTACACCGGCCTGGGAGTCCTGAAGCTGGTCACTCTCGGCGGTCTGGGTATTTGGTGGCTGATCGACCTGATCCTGATAGCGACCAAGTCGCTTGGGCCAGAAGACGGCTCAGGCTACGCCAACTAGCGCGCCCGTACCCTCGGTAGCGGCTGGTACCCAGTGAACTGCGCCGAGGCCGAGTATCGACGCCAGCAAGGACCGCTGGGCCGAGCCCGCCACCCAGGCCGCCTACCGGCGGCACCGGCCCATGGTGGAGAGATCCATCGCCTGGCTCACCCGCAACAAGGCCAGACGCGTCCCTTACCGAGGCGTCGCCGCCAACCAACTGTGGCTCACCAACAGAGCAGCCGCCGTCAACCTGCTGCGCCTCGCCAACCTCGGCGTCACCTGCACCAACGGCGCATTCACTCTCTAAAGGGCCCGAGCAGACGCCGCGGCCCCAACCCAGCCCAGCCCAAACAGCGCCCAGCACCCGCCAGCCTCCAACCCCGACCAATCCCGCACCAACAGCGCCCAGCACCCGGCACAACAACCACTTGCTCAGCAGTCTCCTAGGAAGGGTAGAGGCGCGATCTGCCGACATGGCGTTGGGTAGGCTGGCGAATCGAATCACGCCGACGATCAAGGCGAGGGCAGTCACAGATGAAGTACGAGAAGCGGTCCCAGGTTGCGATGAGTGGCCATTCGGTTCTGACGGAGCGGTGGCTTCAGGGGCGGATTGTCGATGATCCGGGCTTACTGGGTCTTGGTGATGTTCGTGTGGCGGCACAAGAGAAACTGCTTCCGGGACGCGGACGCCTTGATATGTTGCTCATCGACGACGACAATGACGTGCGGTACGAGGTAGAGATACAGCTAGGAGCGACGAATGAGTCTCACATCATTCGCACGTTGGAATACTGGGATATAGAGAAGCGCCGGTATCCCCATAGCGAACATGTAGCAGTGATCGTAGCGGAGGACATCACGACGCGGTTCTTCAACGTCATCAGCTTGTTCAACGGCTTTATCCCGATTGTGGCTCTCCGTGTGGCTGCCATCGATTTGGGCGACAACAATGTCACACTCATGTTCACCAAGGTGTTGGACCATCAAGTGCGCGCTGCTGGTGAAGACGAGGAATCAGGGATCGTGGCAGATCGGGAGTATTGGGAAAAGGCATCGAGACCTGAGATGATGGCCTTGATGGACGATCTCTTGTCCTTGATCCATGAGACTGATCCGTCGGTTGGGCTGAACTACAATCAGCAGTATGTTGGTCTGATGACCGAAAGTCGTGCTACGAACTATGTGACCTTCGTGCCCAAGAAGAATCAAGTTAACGTCGCGATCAAACTCCCACAGACCGACACGCATGACTCTGAGATCGAGGAAACAGGACTTAAAGTGAACCGATACGATAAGAGATACAGACAGTATTGGCTTGTGGCACAACCGGGTATGTCAGACCATACTAGACAGATGATGAGAAACCTGTTCCGTGAGGCTTGCCGGCGCTATATGAGTTGATCTCTAGCGAGCTTGCCGCCAGCGCTGCACTGCGATGAACCGGACGGCGGTTCTGAAGGCGGCCCAGAGGCTCATTTGTTCGTTGCTCGATTTAGCGAACGCCCAAACCTACTGGGCGCACAGTCGGATCGTAAGGACACTGCCGTCGCCTCCATGCGCGAGGTCATGCGCTAGGAACCCCAACAGATGCATTGTGCAGGCTCTGGTGCGTCCTGGGCTGGCGGAGCACGGTGGCGGTGGCCGCTATGTTCATCTTGACACACTTGTGCCCGAGTCGGGTAGCGGATCTGTCGGCTGCATCGCAGCACTAAGCGCGAATCAGGGGCTACTGGTACTTGATTGGACCCGCACTGACTGGATCGTCTGGAGTGGCCCGCCTCCATCGCTTATCGGCAATCACAACAGGGTCAGTGTCACCTGACTCCGCCCTCACGACTCTGGTGGCTATCCAGGAGCCCTTGGGGGGAGTGTCGATCTTGAGGCCCTCGGCGATGCGTGGGTGGGCTTGGTGCCCCAGCACGATGATCCCTTCCGGCTGGAGGGCCTTTCGGGCATCTCGGACGCGCTTCGGCCCATCGTCTTGCCGCGCAACGGTAAGCACGACCTCGCGCCGTACGACTCTGTCGTGAACGCGGCGGAACAACTGGTTCACGCGCTGCTGCCCGCTCAGATCATAGTCGAGGATCGCGGAGCGCGTCTCCTCGCTCAGATGCAGGAGGAGGTTCTCGGGGAGCTTGCCCGGGTTGGCCAGCCAGGACATCGCCGCGATCCCCTAGGTGTTGAACTGCCGTTTCTTGTCTTTGTTTGCACCCGTTCTAAGGTTCGTTTCGTCGGCTCGAACAATCCCCACCGAGAATGTCGAACGGCGGTCGTCGGCGGTCATGCACAGACAGAGTTCTCCCACCGCCTCCGTCGGGATCATCCACCCACCCGACCTGATCGACCACTTCGCGTCCACCTCTTGGCCGTCTACGAGGTAGTCCATCCGGCGGCCTCGCTGAAGGCCGAACCCGGTCTCAATCCGTATCTCCACCCTTGTCCCGATGTAGGTCTTCTCTACCGGCGATAGTTCGGCTAGCGAGTAGCGACCCGTTCTTTGTCCGTCGAGCACATCGTCGAAGCTGTGACGGATGGCAGCGGCGAACCGCTCCTCCATCCGCGGCTGCGAACGGAACCAGTCGACTGCACGTGCGAGCGACGGGTCCAAGGGCATCAGCCAGCCTTGGGAGCGAAAGCGTGCTCATAGACGTACCGCGCGATGGCCACCCCGAGCAGCGGTGGCACCGCGTTCCCTATCTGACGGGCGATCTCGATCTTGGTTCCCTCGAACAGGTACCAGTCCGGGAAGGACTGGAGCCGAGCGCCCTCTCGGTGCGAGATCACCCGGTCTGCTGTCGGGTGCAGGTACCGGCCCTTCTCAGGCTTGAAGAACTCGGTGCGGATAGTGGCAGAGGGGCGGTCCCACCAGAGGCGGCCCATCACGTCTGTCGTGCCGGTCGGCTTGTTGGCCCAGCAGGGCGGCGTGATGTCCGGACGGTTCCGCATCAGGTCGAACCGGTTGCCGCCCGGTGGAATGGCCCTGTACCGCTCCAGGGACTCCGGTCTCGGCCGGCGGCCGAAGTGGAGGTGCTGGCCGGTCTCGGTGAAGTAGGGCTCGGTTCCACTGGTACGAGGCGGCAGGTCGCCAATCGCGTCCCTCACCGTGATGTAGGGGTGTCCTTCGTCCGATTCAGGCCCTCGAAGCGGCTTGGGTGGCCACGGCAGGTCCCCGTCATGGTCGCGCACCGCGACCAAGATCCCACGATGGCGAATCTGAGGGACTCCGTAGTCCGCCGCGTTCAGCACGCCGAACGCTGGTGAGTAGGCGCTGAGTTCCGAGTCCGTCTCCAGCAGGCGGATCAGTTCGGCGAACTCTGCAGAGCGCTGGAACTCGCGGACGTTCTCGATGACGAACGCCTTCGGACGGATCGTTCGCACAGCATCGAGGAAGTACTTCCACAGGCCGTTGAGCCTTGCCCGGCTCAAGTCGTCACGGTCCCGACCGAGCGGACTGAACCCTTGACACGGCGGCCCGCCCACGATCAGGTCGGCTTCGGGATAGTCCGGTCCGAATTCGATGTCGCCGTCAAAGACCTCGCATCCGAAGTTTCGGGCGAACGTCGCCGCGGCTGCGCTCTCGTGCTCGACTGCGAACACAGGCATATAGCCCAGGTCGGCGAGATGGAAGCCGAGGCTGAGGCCGCCCGCCCCTGCGAAGAGATCGATACTCGTGATCGTCCCGTTCGAAGGGCCCGTCGGATGCGAGGCATGCGCATCGACGGTCGGAACCTCCTCGAGCATCGTCACTTGCTTATGCTCCTTAGGTCGTGGCACGATCCCTCCATGTAGTTGTGATGTCGTCTTACTGGACGAAACGACAGTACATAGCGGGTGTGACAAGGAAAGGTACCTGCAGGTCCACGGACCAAGCGCGACAGAGAGCGTGCGGCTCCATTCTCGGCGTCCCGGGCCAGTGCTTTCTGGGCCGATCGGGTCACATCTCGACTGTAGGCGAGAGGCCGCTCCCAGTGGTGGTCCCGATGGCGGGTCGGCACCACGAGAATCTAGGGCTGCGGCACCTGCTGTGATCCTCAACCGTCACGTCGATCTGCTAGAGGCTAGCGGCACGACGCTGCGAAGCTGTATCGGTGCCACCTTCCGGCTCGCCGCTCAACAGGCTGATTGCCGTGCGGTTGCCGCGAACGCTTCCAGGGCCGTGCTCAATTTGCAGTACCTCCCAGCCAGCCCATCGAGGTCAGCTTCGAGTTCCTTGAAGGCGAAATGGAGTTCTCTGAGGGAGAGAAGCCCACCCACCAGCCCAACTTGGGCATACCCCTCTGCGATCTCGTCGTCGGTCTTCCATGGTTCCGGGAAGTAGGCGACGATCTCCTTGTCGATGGTCCCCTCAGGCAGCTCCAACCCGAGCCGCTCGTAGGTCTTGGCGACGTGAGGGGTGTGCTCGCCGGTCAACCGCCAATACAGCACCCGCTCGTCACGATGGACGGCCAGAAGGTTGCGCGCCTCGCGAAGCTGGCCACGGATTCGCTCGTTGGGCGGCAACTCCCGAGGGTCTCCCATCCTTATC
>JAPOQG010000240.1 GCA_026710865.1 Acidimicrobiaceae bacterium | reverse complement strand
CGGCTGCGGAGGCGACCCCAAAGCCGGGCCGAACCGTCGGCAATGGACCGGAACGGGTTCATGTGGGACCACACGTCGCCGACCAGCACCGACACCACCTGGAGCCCGACCCAGAAGACGATGTAGACCGCTACCGGCGCGATGTTCACCGAGGGGTTGGTGTTGCCGGCCAGCCCGGCGTAGAGCAGCACGGCCAGGGCGAGCAGCCCGATGGCTCCGACCACCCGCGACTGCACCCGGCAGGCCCGCTGCAGCGGCTTGGAGAGTGTCCGTCCGGCCGCGGCGGAGCGGAACTTCGGGGTGTCCCAGAACATGCCGAGCGCGACGAAGGAGGCGGCCACTGCGAACGACGCGGCCCAGGCGAGCTGCCAGGCCGGCACGGGGAGGTCGGTCCGTCCGCCCACGCCGTGCGCGGCGGCCGGGCCGGCCCATGCCCACAGCCCGGCCGCGGCCAGGGCGGCCGCTGCCAGCGCCCGGCTGCGGAACCGTCGCCGGAGGTGCTTCGTTGGCATGCGGCTCATGGCTTGCGGCTCATGGCATGTACGGCTCCGGGTTCACGGCTTCGCCGTCCACCCGGGCCTCGAAGTGCAAGTGCGGGCCGGTGGACCGGCCGGTCGTGCCCATGGCTCCCAGAAGCATGCCGGACTCCACCTCGTCAGCGACCGCCACCGAGAACGAGTCGAGATGGGCATAGACGGTCGACAGGCCGGCTCCGTGGTACATCACCACAGTGTTGCCGTAGAACGGGCAGAACTGGGCGGATACGACCTCGCCGTCGAGCACGGCCAGCACCGGGTCGCCGGTATCGCCCTTGATGTCGACGCCGTTGTGCTGGGACCACGAACCGGTGACCGGATGTATCCGCGGCCCGAAGCCCGACCCGACCTCGCCGGGAACGGGACGCTGCTGCATGGGCAGGAACCCGTCGACGGCGAGCGAGGCCCGCTGCTGGGCCGCACGGCCGCGCATGTCGGCCTCGACCAGGCGAAGTCCGTCGGCGATGAGCTGCAGGTCCACGCCGGTCTCCTCGCTGACCTCGATCTCCTCGAGATCGTCGTCCACGCTGCGATACAGGAGGTAGATGCGCATCTCGTCGCCGCCGACGGTGTCGGCGACGACCTGCTCCAGGATCTTCTCCAGCGGCTGCGGGCAGGGCACCCGCATGTCGGGATGCAGCACCGCGGTGTCCGACACCGGCGCCGCCGAAGGCAACGGCATCTCGCACCAGCCTCGGGAGTCGTCCCGCCACACGCCTCCGAGCCCCTCGCAGGCCTCCGGCAGCGAGATCGGCTCTGAGGGCTCCGGCTGGGCGGCCAGCTCGATGGCGACCTCGATGGCGGCCGCGTCCACGGCCTCCTGCGGGAGCGGGACGGCCGGATCGACCGGATCGGCGGCGCCGGCTGGCTCGGCGGCGCCGGCCTCCTCCGGTGGGGCCGCCACCTCGGGCCCGTCGAGGGATGCGTCGGGCGACTCGACCAGCCAGTCCGGAGTCTCACGGATGAGCCACGACGCGGCGACCAGAACACCGAGGAGCACGATGGCAAACACAAGGAGTCCCCGCCATTCACCCACGTTCAGTCCCGCTGGCGCAGTGGCGGCTCACCGATCTCACTGCCCAGGGAATGTACCGGTGGGCGATACTGGACTCGAACCAGTGACCTCTGCCGTGTGAAGGCAGCGCTCTAGCCATCTGAGCTAATCGCCCGAGAAGCGGTGAGGCTACCAGCGAGGAACCCGTGCCGGGCTACGGGACGGGTGCCCGATCACCCGTGGCGTCCCAACGCAGCGACTCATCCGTTCGCGGCCACCAAGCCCGTAGTGTGATTAGGAAAAGAATCAAAAAATCATGTCATATAATCAATGTTGCCATCGACCGGCGGAGCGCCTATGGTTCTCGCGTGTAGTTGTGCACGAACCTGGAGGACCGATGGGAACATTCGCAGTAACGTTGGGAGTCGCCGATCCACAGGGGCGTCGCTACGAGGAAGTGGAGGCCATGGCCGATTCGGGCGCGGCCTACACCGTGCTGCCGGCCTCGATCCTCGAGGGTCTGGGCGTGGAGCCATACGAGACTCGGGGGTTCGTTCTCGCCGACGGCCACCGCGTGGAGCGGGGCTTCGGCCAGACCTGGATGCGGCTCGACGGCAGGGAGAGCATGTCGCCGGTCGTGTTCTGGGACGAGGACTCGATGCCGCTCCTCGGTGCCGTAACCCTGGAGATCTTCGGTCTGGGCATCGACCCGGTGAACGGGCGGCTAATGCCCGTGGACGCGTTCAT
>JAPOQG010000232.1 GCA_026710865.1 Acidimicrobiaceae bacterium | reverse complement strand
GGGGTGCGGGGCGGCAAGCCGTGCTTCACCGGCACGCGGATCACGGTCTACGACGTGCTCGACTACCTGGCCTCGGGGATGACGCCGTCGGAGATCGTCATCGATTTCCCGGAGCTCACTGAGCGGCAGGTCCGGGCCGCGATCGAGTTCGCGGCGGTGCGTGAGCGCCGGCTTGCAGCTCCAGTGTGAGGCTCCTCTTCGATCAGAACCTCGGGGCCGTCGAGAACTTCGCGGGTGCGCCTGAGGAAGCACTGCTCGTCCTGACTGGAGAGCGAGCGCGGTGACGGCTTCCGAGAATGCCGGCGAGGCCAAGCCGGAACTGGCTCTCAATCGGGGCGGGCGAACGGTGGCCGAGGCGTTGAACGGGTTCATCTCCCATGCGGCCTCAGGGTTCGTGGGCGGCGCCGGCGTCGACATCGCCACCGCCTACTTCAACGTGGGGGGCTACTCGCTGCTGGCCGACTCGCTGGACCAGGCCACCGGAGTGCGGTTGCTGCTGGGCGCGGAGCCGGCCCCGCCCGAGAATCGGCGGCGGGCGCTGCGGTCCGAGTCGGTCCATCCGCAGCGGGCGGCGCACACCCGGCTGCGGCAGGCGCTGGACGGCCATGAGCGCAACCTCCTGACCGAGCGCGACCACCTCGGCTTCACCGTCGAGTCCGACGCCTCCGCCCGCCGGCTGGTGGCATGGCTGCAGTCGCCGCAAGTGCAGGTGCGCCGCCTCGAGGGCCGGTTCCTGCACGGCAAGGCGTTCCTGGTGGGCGACCACTCCCACGGCGTGGTCGCAGGGTCGTCGAACTTCACCCACGCCGGGCTGGCCACCAATCTGGAGCTGAACCTGGGAAACTACTCGCCCCACGTGGTGGCCCGGGTGCGGGACTGGTTCGACGAGCTGTGGGACGAGGCAGCCGACTACGACCTGGCCTCGCTGTTCGAGGGGCGCTTCGAGCCGCACTCTCCACAGCTCGCCTATCTGCGGATGCTGTGGGAGTTCTACGGAGACGAGCTGGAGGCCGAGGCCGCCGCCGGGGGCGCGCCGCAGATCCAGCTCACCCGATTCCAGTCCGACGGGCTGTGGCGGGCCCGGCGCATCCTGGCCGAGCGCCACGGGGTGCTCATCGCCGACGAGGTCGGCCTGGGCAAGACGTTCCTGGCCGGGGAGCTGATCCGGGAGGCCGCGCAGGACCGCCGCCAGCGGGTACTGGTGATCACCCCGGCCACGCTGCGAGACGGACCGTGGCGGGCCTTCCGATCCGACCACAACCTTCACATGGAGCTGGTGTCCTACGAGGAGCTGATGGCCGATCGCCGGCTGAACCCCGACCATGCCGCCGCCCGCAAACTCGAAGCCCGCGACATCAACGACTACGCCCTCGTGGTGATCGACGAGGCCCACAACCTGCGCAACCCGTCCACCCAGCGTGCTCAAGCCCTGCGCCGGCTGCTGGCCGGGTCGCCGCCCAAGAGCCTGGTCATGCTCACCGCCACCCCGGTGAACAACAGCCTTTGGGACCTGTACCACCTGCTCGGCTACTTCCTGCGCAACGACGCCGTCTTCGCCGACGCCGGCATCCGCTCGCTGCGCGACCACTTCGCACGGGCCATGGCCCTCAACCCCGACGACCTCACGCCCGAGCACCTCTTCGACGTGCTCGACGCCGTGGCGGTGCGCCGCACCCGGTCCTTCGTCAGGCGCTTCTACCCCAACGACACCATCCGCGTCAGCGGACAGGACCAGCCCATCGTGTTCCCCACCCCCCGGGTCCGCAAAGTGGACTACAACCTCGACGCGGTGCTGCCGGGCTTCTTCGACCGCTTCGCCCGGGCCCTCGACCCGGGCGCCGACGCCGGCCCGTCCGACGAGGGCGTGCTCAGCCTGGCCCGGTACTCGCCGTCGCAGTACCGCCTCGACCACCATGTCGACGCCTACGAGGTCCAGCTCGCCGGGCTGCTGCGGTCGGGGCTGCTGAAGCGGTTCGAGTCGTCGCCCCACGCCTTCGCCGAGACCTGCGAGCGGATGGCCCGCAGCCACGACGCCTTCCTGTCGCTGCTCGACAACGGGCGCGTCGCTGTGGGCGAGGCGCTGGCCGACTGGACGGCCACCGACTCCGACGAGATGGACGGCGAGCAGCTCGACGCATACCTGGACGCGATCGTCGGCGCTACCGACGACGCCCGCGACTACGACACCGACACCCTGCGAGAGCGTGTGGACCGGGACCGCAGGACGCTGAGGTCGTTCGCCGCGGAGGCCCGCACCGTCAGCCGGTCCGGCGACCCCAACCTGGCCGCCCTGGTCGAGGAACTGGCCGCCATCGCCGTCCAGTCGGCCGATGAGGGCATCGGCGCCGAGGATGCCCGAGATCGGCGCAAAGTGCTGATCTTCAGCTACTTCGCCGACACCGTGGACTGGGTCTTCAAGCATCTGGAGGCCGTGACCGACACCGACGAGCGGCTGGCGCCGTACCGGGGCCGGCTCGCCTCGCTGTCGGGCGCCGCCGCCGGTGCAGCCGGCAAGGAGTCGGTGCTGTGGGGCTTTGCTCCGAAGACCACCGACGCCCCCGACGGCTTCGACGAGGACCGCTACGACATCGTGGTGTCCACCGACGTGCTGGCCGAGGGCGTCAACCTGCAGCAGGCCCGCCACATCATCAACTACGACCTGCCCTGGAACCCGATGCGGCTGGTGCAGCGCCACGGACGAATCGACCGGATCGGCTCGCACCACGCCGAGGTGATCCTGCGCTGCGTGTTTCCCGATGATCGCCTCGACGACCTGCTCGGCCTCGAGGAGCGGCTCAACCGCAAGATCGCCCAAGCCGCGGCCAGCATCGGAGTGGCCGAGGTACTGCCCGACCAGACCGCCCGAGCCGAGATCAACTTCACTGAGACCCGCGAGGAGATCGAGCGGATCCGCAACGAGGACGCCACCCTGTTCGAGCGGGGCGGCACTGCCCGGGGTGCGCTCTCCGGCGAGGAGTTCCGTCAGGAGCTGCGCCAAGCGTTCGAGGATCCCGACCTCGCCGCCACGGTCGTGTCGCTGCCCTGGGGCTCAGGGTCGGGCATGGCTGCCGCGGACGGCCCGCCGGGATACGTGTTCTGCGCGCGTGTCGGGGACCATCCGCGCCCGCTGTTCCGCTTCGTCGCCGCGGGGGGCGGCGGCGAGGGCGAGGTGGTGGGGGAGACCTTGGCCTGCCTGTTCAAGGCCCGGCCCCACAAGGGCTTCGACACGCCGCGACAGCTCGACGACACCGCCGCGGCGGGCGCCTTCGCGGCCTGGCAGACCGCCCGCGATCACATCGTGGCGCGCTGGAACTTCATGGCAGACAAAGCCAATCTGGAACCCAGGGTGCCCCCGCGGCTGAGCCGGGCCGCCGACATAGTTCGGCAGCATCCGCCGGTGGGGCTGACCCAGGAGGAGATCGACAAGGCCGTCGACACCATCAACGCCCCCTACTCCGAGCGCACCATCCGCAGCTTCCAGCACGCGGTCAACAGCGCCGACGAACCTGCCGAGCAGGCCCGCAACATCCTCCGCGTCATCAAGCATCTCGGCCTGGAGCCCTACGTCCCGCCGGACCCCCTCCCCGAGATCACCCCCGAGGACGTCCACCTCGTCATCTGGACAGCCCTCGCCTGACGCCGACCGGGACTGCGCAACCCGCAGCCCGGCGCCGATCAGGAGTCGAGTTCCGCGGCCAGGCTCACGGTGCGGGGCGGATGATCGATGATCCGGCCTTACGGATCTGATTCGCAGCCGGAGCAACTCCTTTAGAACATGCGGCCTTCTATGCGGGAGGCGGCCAGCCACATCTCCATGTCGTGGATGGTCTCGGCCATGGCCTGGCCGATCAGGTCGAGCTTGCGCACCTGTTCGATGCGGTCCGCGGCCTGCTGGAGCTCCCGCTTGGGCAGCAGTTCCCGGAAGATCCCGCAGGCGTCGGCCAGAGCGATGATCACCACATCGCGAGGCTCGGGGATCTGGTCCGAGAACAGCACCTCCATGATGCGCAGCTTCACCTCGCGCTCGGCCTGGCCGTCCACGACCGGGTAGCGCCGGGAGCGGAACACCCACAGGAAGCGGTCGTCGTGCTGCTCCAGGATGCCTGCGCCGACCAGGCGGGACAGAGCCTCCTCGCGGATCTGCTCGCCCTTCTTGGCGGTGTGCTCCACCCAGTAGCGAGCGTCGCGCTGCTCGCCGGCCGCGATGTCGGCCAGGGTCGGGTCGAGCAGGCTGTCGCCCACGGGGGTGGCGTCGATGAGCACCAGGTTCTCCGGGTCGGTGTCGATCCGGTTCTCCAGGGCCAGGTCCATGAGCACCGCACCGGCCATGGCCCGGTCCGCCGACCACGACGGCACGTGCGCGAACTTGCCGTCGTCGTCGTGCAGCATCAGCAGGATTATCTCTTCGGCGAATCTCAGCATGGGATGGACCTCCCCAGCGCGGCCTCTTCGGCGAATCTCAGCATGACGCCCGTTGTATCACACCGGCGGCCATTTCGGACAGCCGTCGCCGGTTTCAGAAGTCCTCGTCGAAGGAGACCTCGCCCTCCACGCCCACCTGGTAGGCGGACACGGTGCGCTCGAAGAAGTTGGACAGCTCCTGCACGTCCTGCAGCTCCATGAACGAGAATGGGTTGCGGCTGTCGAAGCGCCGGGGCAGGCCCAGCTGCATCAGGCGCTGGTCGGCCACGAACTCCAGGTACGACCGGGTGTCGGCCACCGACATGCCCGGCACGCCCTCGCCCAGCAGGTCCGCGGCGAACTGGTGCTCGGCGTCCACCGCCTCGGCCAGCATGTCGCTGATGTCGCGGCCCAGATCCTCGTCGAACAGCTCGGGCTCCTCGGCGCGCACGGTGCGGATCACCTCGAAGGCGAAGTTCATGTGCATCGACTCGTCGCGGAACACCCAGTTGGTGCCGGCGGCCAGCCCGTTCAGCAGGCCCTTGGACCGCAGGAAGTACACGTAGGCGAACGCGGCGAAGAAGAACAGGCCCTCGATGCAGGCCGCGAAGCAGATCAGGTTCAGCAGGAACCGCCGACGGTCGGCCGCGGTCTGCAGCGGCCCGTCACCGACGGAGTCCATCCACTTGAAGCAGAACTCGGCCTTGGCCCTGATCGACGGGATGTTCTCGATGGCGGCGAACGCCTCGGCCCGCTCGTCGTGGTCGGGGATGTAGTTGTCGAGCAGGTTCAGGTAGAACTGGACGTGCAGCGCCTCCTCGAAGAGCTGGCGCGACAGGTACATGCGGGCCTCGGGCGCGTTGATGTGCTCGTAGAGGTTCAGGACCAGGTTGTTGGCCACGATGGAGTCGCCGGTGGCGAAGAAGGCCACCAGCCGCCGGATCAGGTGCTTCTCGGCCGGCATGAGCTTGCGGTCGAGGTCCACGAGGTCGTCGGAGAAGTCGATCTCGTCGACGGTCCAGGTGTTCTTGATCGCGTCGCGGTACATCTCGAAGAACTGCGGGTAGCGCATCGGCCGCAGCGTCAGGTCGAACCCGGGGTCCAAGATGTTGGATCGGACGGAGTGCTGCCCGGGCCGGGCCTCGGCCCCCGGATCAGGCTGGGGGCCTGCGGGAGGGGTACCGACGGCGGAGTCCCGGCCCGGGAGATCAAGATGATCGACGGAGATGTCGGTGATGGCCATCAGTCGCACGCCTCGCAGGTCTCAGGATTCTCCAGCGAGCAGGCCACGGCGGCCGCCGCGTCGGCGGCGGACGCGCCGTTGCTGCTGGTGGTGGTCTGGTTGATCCGGGTCGCCGGCCTCGACCGCAGGTAATAGGTCGTCTTGAGGCCCAGCCTCCACGCGTGCATGTACATCGACGACAGCTTCCCGATGGTCGGGGCCTCCATGAACAGGTTGAGCGACTGGCTCTGGTCGATGAAGGCGCCCCGATCAGCGGCCATCTCGATGAGCGAGCGCTGCGGGATCTCCCACGCGGTGCGATAGATCGCCCGCAGGTCGGCGGGTATGCGCTCGATCTGCTGGATCGAGCCCTCGGCCCTCTTGACCTCGGCGATCATCTTCTCGTCCCACAGGCCCCTGGCCTTCAGCTCGGTCACCAGGTATCGGTTCACCTGCATGAACTCGCCCGAGAGGGTCTCGCGCTTGAACAGGTTCGACACCTGGGGCTCGATGCACTCGTAGCAGCCGGCGATGGCGGCGATGGTGGCTGTCGGGGCGATGGCGATCAGCAGCGAGTTGCGCAGCCCGTGCCTCGCGATCCGCTCCCGCAGCGGCGCCCAGCGCTCAGCGTCGGACGGCTCGGCACCCCAAAGGTCGAACTGGAGGTCGCCGGCCGCGGCCCGGGTGTCGGCGAATCCGGGGTGGGCTCCGTTGGCCTCGGCGAGTTCGCTGGAGGCCCACAGGGCGTTGAAGTAGATCTCCTCGGAGATGCGCCGGCTCAGGGACCGGGACTCGGCCGAGTCGAAGGCCAGCCCCAGCTTGAAGAACACGTCCTGAAGGCCCATCAGGCCCAGGCCCACCGGGCGCCAGCGCCGGTTGGAGGCCTCGGACTCGCCGGTCGGGTAGTAGTTGATGTCGATCACCCGGTCGAGGAAGCTCACGACCAGCCGGACCACCTGGCCGAGCCGCTCGAAGTCGAAGCCGGCCGGGGCGCTGCCATTGGAGGCGGCCGTGGTCGGTTGAACGAACGCGCCGAGGTTCACCGACCCGAGATTGCAGACCGCGGTCTCGGAGTCGCTGGTGATCTCGATGATCTCGGTGCACAGGTTCGACAGGTGCACCACCCGGTCCCTGGCGTTGGCGTCTGCTTCCGGTCCGGGGCCGGTCTGGTTGCACTTGGCGTTGGAGGCGTCCTTGAACGTCATCCAGCCGTTGCCGGTCTCGGCCAGGGTCCGCATCATCCGGGTGTAGAGCTGCCGGGCGGGGATCTGGTTCTCGAAGCGGCCGTCGGCCTCGGCCTGCTCGTAGATGGCCCGGAACTCCTCGCCGTAGGTGTCGGTGAGCTCGGGCACCTTCTTGGGGTCGAACAGGC
The DNA here is from genome assembly GCA_026710865.1 of Acidimicrobiaceae bacterium. Lineage (GTDB taxonomy): Bacteria > Actinomycetota > Acidimicrobiia > Acidimicrobiales > Aldehydirespiratoraceae > Aldehydirespirator. The sequence continues at coordinate 15,691 of JAPOQG010000232.1, read as the reverse complement.
TCCACTGCCAGTCCTTCTCCACCCGCTCCATGAACAGGTCGGGCACCCAGTTGGCCAGGTTGATGTTGTGGGTTCGCCGGGCGTGGTCGCCGGTGTTGTCGCGCAGCTCGAGGAACTGCTCGATGTCGGCGTGCCAGGACTCCAGGTACACGCAGGCCGCGCCCTTGCGCCGGCCGCCCTGGTTGACCGCGGCCACCGAGGAGTCGAGGGTCTTGAGCCACGGCACGATGCCGTTGGACAGCCCGTTGGTGCCCTTGATCAGAGAACCCTTGGAGCGGACCCGGTGCCAGCCCACACCGATGCCGCCTGCGTACTTCGACAGCCGGGCGATGTCGGTGTAGCGCTGGTAGATGCCCTCCAGGGAGTCCACCGGGGAGTCGAGCAGGTAGCAGCTCGACATCTGCGGGTGCATCGTGCCCGAGTTGAACAGCGTCGGGCTCGACGGAAGGTACGCCAGCGACGAGATCAGGTCGTAGAAGGCGATGGCCTCGTCGGGGTCGGTGCTCAGCCCGCAGGCCACCCGCAGCATGAAGTACTGCGGGGTCTCGATCACCAGGCGGGTGTCGGGGTGGCGCAGCAGGTAGCGGTCGTACACGGTGCGCAGGCCGAAGAACTCGAAGTTGCGGTCCCGGCCCGAGTCGATGGCCGCGTTGAGGGCGGGGGAGTGGGCCCGCACGAACTCTGCGGTGTCGTCGCCGATCAGGCCGAGCCGGTGGCCGGACTCGATCGACTCCGAGAACCAGGGGATGTTCTGGTTGCGGACCTCCTTGTCGATGTAGGTGGCCAGCATGCGGGCCGCGAGCTTCGAGTAGTTGGGCTCCTCCACGATGAGGCCGGCCGCGGTGCGGATGCTCAGCTCGTCGAGCTCGCGGGTGGTGGCCCCGTCGGCGAGGGCCGCGATGGTGCGGGTGCTGACGGTCAGCGGGTCGATGCCCAGCAGGCCCTCGGCGGCCCGGGCCACGGCATGGACGATCTTGTTGACGTCGACCGGCTCGAGGCTGCCGTTGCGCTTGCGCACCCTCATGGTCGTCGGCGGGGGTGCGGTCGCGGGCTCGTCGGCGACGGTGGTCAGCCGGTCCTGGATCATCGTCACGTCAGTGCGCCTCCTCTTGCCCGTCGTCGGGGAATCCCCCGTCAGATGTGGACCCCGCCCAAGACCGGCCACAACTTCGGAATGTGAATTACAGCACCGTAACTACACGCGTGTCAAATCACGCCCCCGTCACCCCGCTGAGCAGGGTTTCTTGGTCGTGGCAGGCGACTAGCGTTGCGCGAGTGGAGATACTCGACGTCGATCTGGTCGCTTTCGAGCGGGGGAACAGGGCCGAGCGGGCCGCGGTGGTGGACGGCGTGATGAGCAGCCTGGCCACCGGCTTCGTGTACGTGGCCCACGACCTGGCCGAGGGCGTGATCGACGAGGCCTACGGGCAGCTCGAGACGTTCTTCAACCTGCCCCAGGACCGCAAGGACCGCTACATCGTGGACGGGTCCCGCGGGCAGACCGGCTACACGCCGATGATGACCGAGACCGCCGCCATCTCCGACATCCCGGACCTCAAGGAGATGCTCAACTGGGGCGAGCCCGCGCCGCCGGGCCATCCGCTGCGCCGGCGCTACCCGCACCGCTACGGGCCGCCCACCCTGCCCGAGGGCGACCTGCCCGGCGTCACCGAGCTGCTGGGTGGGTTCCACGCCGCGGTCATCGACATCCAGCGCCGGGTGCTGCGGGTGATCGCGGCAGGGCTGGGAGTCCACGAGGAGTTCTTCGATGCCATGCTGGAGTACGGGGCGACCCTCACCCGGGCCATCCACTACCCGCCGATGGAAACCGCCCCCACAGACGGCTTCATGTGGGCTGTCGAGCACGGCGACATCAACCTCATCACCATGCTTCCCCGGGCCACCGCGCCCGGCCTCCAGGTCCGGACCGACGGTGGCTGGATCGACGCGGTCCCGCCGGAGGGCAGCGCCATCATCAACACCGGCATGATGCTCGAGCACCTCACCAACGGGGTGATCGGTGCCGGGATCCACCGGGTGGTCGCCGCGGAGGGCCAGACCGGCGACCGCTACTCGGTGGTGCAGTTCGCCCACCCCACGCCCTGGACGATCCTCCAGCCGCTGCCGACGTGCGTGACCGACGAGCACCCGCTCAGGTTCCCCACGATCGCCTCGGCCGACGCCCTCGACAAGGTGATCTGGGAGATCAACCTGGTCGAGCGCGGCCGCCGTGTCGGCGAGGCGATCGTCGAGGGCTACGAACGCATCCCACAGACTGACGAGGAACTGGCCTGGGCCGACAGCGGGGCTGCGGCCATGATCGCCGAGGAGCCCTGGTGACGGGTGGTGGCCACAAGGGGCCGGACCGTGGCGCCGCGGTCCGCTGCGCCGCAGCGTGACACGGGCTGGGTGGTAGGGTCAAGCCAAGGTCAGGAGGGCCGACGCATGGTTCGCAATGCCTTCAAGGGCATCTTCCGCTTCTCGCGACAGTTGCGTCACGCGTGGCTGGAACCAGCACATGTCGCGGCGTCCCGCGAGGCCGCCAGGAATCTGCGGGGTGCCATGGGCCTGTCATGCAGCAGCGCCTACGGTTGTGGCGGCAACAGCAACATCGACGGCCTGCTGGGCAAGGAACTCGCCGACGGCCACAAGAAGGCGCGCAACAAGACCCCTCCGCCGAAGGCCCAATAGATCGCATCAGCGGGTGCGGGTGCTGTCGCCGGGTCGGCGCGGGACGGTCGCCGGCCGGCCGCTGCTCAGCAGCCTGTCGCGGCATTCAGCGTCTGGCACACCTCCACTAGCCGGGCCGCGCTCAACTGTGTCACGCGTCGCCGGAAGGCGCTCCGGGGCAAGGTATGGAGGGCGTCGAAGTTGACGACGCTGTCGGACGGAACGCCGTCGTAGTCCGCGGTGAGCGGCAGCTCCGACATCAGGCCACGGCGAGTCCGCGTGAGTTCCGCGACGACCACCGAGCCGATGCGGTCCGCAACGGGGTCGCGTGTCAGCACCAGCACAGGCCTGTCGCCGTCCGGGGCCGCGGCGAACCAGATCTCACCCCGACGCATCCGCCCAGTCGGACCAGTCCTCAGCCGGCCCCCAACTCTCAGCGCCGATGAACGACAGTTCGTCGGGCCGCAGCGGCGACGCTTCGTAGATCGCCGCGTCGCGCTCGGCTCCGAGGGAGTTGAGGTAGCGGCGCAACGATTCGCGAATCATCTCCGACACCGACAACCCGAGCGTCTCGGCTGCCTCGCGAACTCGGGTGGCTTCGGTGTCCGCCATCCGGCAGGTCAACATTGTCATACAGAAACTATATCAGGTCTTACAAATCCTGCCTCGCCTGTGCGGACCGTTGCCGGGAGACCGCCGGTCAGCGGGTGCGGGTGCTGTCGCCGGGTCGGCGACTCCGGGTGGTGCTGGGTTTCAGGTAGCAGCGGGCTGCCTGGCCGTCGATGGCGATGTCGTGGGCCACGAAGCCGGCGAGCCAGCGGCTGGTCGTGTACGACTCCGAGACATTGTCAGCGCCTCCGGTGGCTTCGAAGGTGGTGACCTGCAGGTCGGTGGCCAGCACCTGCTCGGCCACGTAGTCCCGCCACTGCTCCACGGCGGCCGCCTGGCCGGATGAGGCCAGTGCCAGCGACACCTCGATGCGGTCGGTCACCACGTAGTCGTCGGTCCTCCGGCAGTCCTGGATCACCCTCACCGCGTCGCGGGCCCAGCCCTCGGCCTCCAACTCGGGCGTGACCTCAGTGTCGAGCACCACCACCGCGTCGCCCGACGCCAGCCCGGCCGCGACGCCGCCCTCCGACGCCTCCACGGCCAGTTCGAAGCTGCCCGCCTCCAGCATGTGGCCGGCGACGGCCACCGTGCCGTCGTCGTTGCGGGTCCAGTCACCCGAGCGGGCCGCCTTGAACACGGTCTGCACGTCGCCGCCCAGACGGGGGCCCAGCACCGAACCGTCGGGCCGCAGCACCAGCGATGCGTGGGCGGACAGGTCGTCGGTGAGCACCACCGACTTGACGTTGATCTCGTCGGCCAGCAGGTCCGCCAGCGGGGCGATGTCCTCGGCGCCCGCGCCGGCCACCGTGGCCCGGGCCAGGGGCAGGCGCACCCGCAGCCCGGCGTCCTCGCGCACCCGCAGCGCAGCCGAGGCCGCGTCGCGCAGGCGCTCCATGCGGGCCACCAGCGCCTCGTCGGCGGGCAGGCCCTCGGCGTCGGGGTCGGGCCAGTCGGCCAGATGCACCGACGATCCGCCGGTCAGCCCCCCGTGGATCTCCTCGGCGATCATGGGCAGGAACGGCGCGGCCACCCGGGTCAGGGTGGTCAGCACCACGTACAGGGTGTCGAAGGCGGCCTGATCGGTGTCGGCCCCGCCCGCATTCCAGAAGCGGTCCCGGGACCGGCGGATGTACCAGTTGTTCAGCGCGTCGATGAAGGCGGCGATCTCGGCCGCGCCGCCGGGCAGGTCGTAGGCGTCCATCCGCTCGGCGACCCGCTCCACCAGCGTCCGGGTCCGGGCCAGCACGTAACGGTCGAGCACGTCGTCGCTGCCGGTGAGCGGCCGGGCCGCGTAGCCCTCGGCGTTGGCGTACATGGTGAAGAACGAATACGCGTTCCAGACGGGCAGCAGGATCTGACGGGTCACCTCGTCGATGCCGTCGTCGTTGATCCGCAGGTCGCCGCCCCGCACGATGTTGGCCGACATCAGGTACCAGCGCAGGGCGTCGGACCCCTGGCGCTCGAAGATGTCGGTGGGCTCGGTGTAGTTGCGGAGCTTCTTGGACAGCTTGGCCCCGTCGGCGGCCAGCAGGATCCCGTGGCAGATCACGTTGGAGAACGCCGGCCGGTCGAACAGCGCCCCGGCCAGCACGTGCAGGGTGTAGAACCAGCCCCGGGTCTGGTTGATGTACTCCACGATGAAGTCGGCCGGGAAGTGGCTCTCGAACCACTCGGCGTTCTCGAAGGGGTAGTGCACCTGCGCGAAGGGCATCGAGCCCGACTCGAACCAGCAGTCGAGCACCTCGGGCACCCGCCGCATGACCGACTGGCCGGTGGGGTCGTCGGGGTTGGGACGGGCGAGGGCGTCGATGAACGGCCGGTGCAGGTCGTCGGGGCGCACCCCGAAGTCGCGCTCCAGCTCGTCGAGCGAGCCGTACACATCGACGCGCGGGCAGGCGGGGTCGTCGCTGCGCCACACCGGCAGGGGCGAGCCCCAGAACCGGTTGCGGCTGATCGACCAGTCGCGGGCGCCGTCGAGCCACATGCCGAAGCGGCCGTCTCGCACGTGGTCGGGCACCCAGTTGATCTCCTGGTTCAGTTCCATCAGCCGGTCCCGGATGGCGGTCACCTGCACGTACCAGCTGTTGATGGCCCGGTAGATGATGGGCGTGTCGGTGCGCCAGCAGTACGGGTAGTTGTGCTCGTGGCTGTCGTGGCGGACGATCCGGTCCTGGGCCTTGAGGTGGCGGATGATCCCGGGGTTGGCCTCGAACACGTTGACGCCGGCCCAGTCCGACACCGGCTCGGTGAACCGGCCCTCGTCGTCCACCGGCACCGCGCCGGCGATGGCGATCCCGTTGGCCTCGCACACCTCCTGGTCGTCGGCCCCGAAGCCCGGTGACATGTGGACGATCCCGGTCCCCTCGGCGGTGTCGATGAAGTCCGCGGCCAGCACCCGGAAGGCCTCGGAGCGGTGGGCGAAGAAGTCGAACAGGGGCACGTAGTTCCGGCCGGCGAGCCCGTCGCCGCGGACGGTGCCGACCCGGCGGGCATCACCGAGCTGGGCCTCGTAGGCGGCGACGGCGGCCTCGGCCAGCACGTAGTGGGCGCCGCCGTCCTCCATCACGGCGTAGTCGACGTCCGGACCCACCGCGATGCCGAGATTCGACGGCAGCGTCCACGGCGTCGTCGTCCAGGCGAGGAGCCTCATCGGTCCGGGGTCGCCCGGTTCGGGCACCAGGTCGAAGGCCACGGTGATGGCCGGGTCCTGGCGGGGCCGGGTGGCGTCGTCGAGGCGGATCTCGAAGTTCGACAGCGGCGTCTCCGCACCCCACGAATAGGGCATCACCCGGTAGGCCTCGTACACCAGCCCCTTGCGGTAGAGCTGGGCGAAGGCCCACATGACGGACTCCATGTAGGGCAGGTCCATGGTCTTGTAGTCGTTGTCGAAGTCCACCCAGCGGGCCTGGCGGGTGACGGTGTCCTCCCACTGCTGGGTGTAGCGAACGACGGACTGTCGGCAGTGCTGGTTGAACTCGGCGATGCCGAAGGACTGGACGGCCGCCCGGCCGGAGACGCCCAGCTCGCGTTCGGTCTCCATCTCGGCGGGCAGCCCGTGGCAGTCCCATCCGAAGCGCCGGTCCACCCGGTTGCCCCGCATCGTCTGGTAGCGGGGCACGACGTCCTTCACGTAGCCCGTCAGCAGGTGGCCGTGGTGGGGCAGCCCGTTGGCGAAGGGCGGCCCGTCGTAGAACACCCAGTCCCGTTCGGCGGGCCGGGACGTCACCGACTTCTCGAAGGTTCCGTCGGCTTTCCAGCGGGCCAGCACCCGTTGCTCGATGGCAGGGAAATCGGGGCTGCCGACCGATGGGTAGGGGCCGTCGGCGCCTTCAGTCATGGCCGATCAGGCTACCGGCGGGCCGTGGCCTGCCCGTCCCGCCCTCGCGGCGGTGTTCCGGCCGGCGGGTCCTGTCGTCGAGCCGCCACCCCCCGGCCTGGTGGTTGCGGTGTTCCGGCCGGCGGGTCCTGTCACGGGCGCGGCCTGGCGGCGCGAGCGCCGCCATTCCTTGCCCCCGTGCCACCCCCCGGCCTGGCGGTCGCTCCGTGCTGGCAGGGCAGGCGTCTACCATGCGAGGGCCATGGACTCCGAGGCCTATCGCAGCATGTTCGACTTGACGGGGCGGACCGCCATTGTCACCGGCGGCACGCGGGGCATCGGCCGGGCCATCGCAGAGGGGTTCGCGTGCGCCGGTGCTGGGGTGGTGGTGGCGTCGCGGTCCGTGGAGTCGTGCGCCGCTGCCGAGGAGCGGCTCACCGCAGCGGGCTTCGAGGCCCTTGCCGTGCCCACCCACATGGGCGACCTGGAAGCAGTCGAGAGGCTCGTCGCAGCCGCGGTGGACCGATTCGGCGCCGTCGACGTGATCGTCAACAACGCGGCCAACGCCCTCGCTCAGCCGATCGGGGGCCAGACCCCGGCCGCCTGGCAGAAGTCCTTCGAGGTGAACCTGCGCGGTCCCGCCCTGCTGACCCAGGCGTGCCTGCCGCAGCTGGCGGAGAGCCCCCACGCCTCGGTGATCAACGTGATCAGCGTGGGCGCCTTCATGTTCTCGCGGGGCTTCTCGATCTACGGGGCGATGAAAGCCGCGCTGCTGTCCTACACCCGGGCCGCGGCCGGCGAGCTGGCCCCCCGGGGGATTCGGGTGAACGCCCTGGCGCCGGGTCCGGTGGACACCGACATGGTGCGCAACCAGGGGCCCGAGGCAGCGAAGTCGATGGGCGCGGGCACGCTGCTGGGCCGTTTGGCCCATCCCGACGAGATGGTGGGACCGGCGCTGCTGCTGGCCGGCGACGCCGGCCGGTTCATCACCGGCCAGGTCATCGTTGCCGACGGAGGCCTCCACCCCCACTGACTCCGGCTGCCCGGTCGTCGTCGGTTGGCCGAGACAACGCCGACGGGGATGTTCGAGGCCCCGCGCCGGCCTGCCTCACAGGATGTAGGCCTATATTCCGATATCTCGACTGATTCTTGGTGTTTGCGTTGTCAACGCCATGTAGGTCATGTATCTTATCCCCGCGCCTCGCGCCGGCCTTGTGGGTGCGCCTCGGCAAGCCATTGCCCCCGCGCCCACGTCGAACGCCGAAGCGAGGTGGCTGATGACCCCGACCGCCCACTCCCAAACCGTCCCCATGGCCCCACCCACCCCCGATACTGCGGACTCCCCATCGCCCGAGTCGAGGTCGGCCGGGTCGCCGACCGGCGCGCCGGCTGCGGCGGCGGACACCGTTTCGAAGGAGGTGTCGAGCACCGGGAGCGCGCTGCGGGCCGCGACGCGGGCCAAGTTGCGCAAGGTCTTGGAGGCTGCTCCTGCGGCTGCGTTGATCGGCGCCCTCGTGGGGCTGGTGCCCGTGGTCGTGACGATGATGGTCTACACGCTCAGTTCTTTCGGGTCCCGCATCGACGACACCAACCTCCGCATCGACGACACGAACCGCAAGATCGACGATGCTGTGGCCGCCGTCAACCTCCGCATCGATGATGCGACCACCGCTCTCAGCACCCGAATCGACGACACGAACGCCCACATCGTGAGGCTGGATGGGACCGTCGCGAGGCTGGAGGACAAGATGGACGCTCGCTTCGCTGCGCAGGACGCCAAGATCGACCAGGTCAGCCGGGACGTCGCCCAGGTCAGCCGGGACGTCGCCCAGGTCAGCATCGACGTCGCCCAAGTGCTGGCACTGCTGCTGCAGAACAGGGCCGGTCTGGAGCCTGCGGCCGGTCTGGAGCCTGCGGCCGGTCTGGAGCCTGCGGCCGGTCTGGAGCCTGCGGCCGGTCTGGAGCCTGCGGCCGGTCTGGAGCCTGCGGCCGGTCTGGAGCCTGCGGCCGGCCTTACCCCAGCCGCCTCGTGAGGCCGGCGGCCGCGGCGGTCACCTCGTCCTTGGGATCCTCCGCGGTGGGGGCCTCGTTGCTGGCACCGGTAGGGGTCTCGTTCTCAGCTTCGTCATTCGTGTCTTGCGGGGCGGCCTGGTCACCGCCGCGAAGGCGGCTCAGCGCCTCAACGGCCTCCCGGTAGGCGCCTTCGGCTGCCGCCGTCTCAGATGCCGGCGCGTTCTCCTCGTTGAACTTTCTCACGGCTGCGGCCGCCTCGTCCTTGGCCTTCTCGGCCTTCCTGATGGCCCGCTCATGGGCCTGCTGCTCCCGGTCCGCGACCAGGTAGGTGTTGAACAATGTCAGAGCAGCCGCGGTCTCGTCGTCCAAGGGGCGGTGCTTGGGCACTTCGGTCACACTGTCGGGCATTCTGGTCCAGGCGTTTCAATCGGGGCCGGGGGCCGCCGCAAGGGCATCTTTCCCACGCGCTCGGCTGAACGTACTACGGTATCGGGCCGTCGGCTTCCGGGAGGAGTCCTGCATGGTTGAGATGGGCGAGGAGATCATCGTCCTTGACGAGGTCTACAAGATCTTCGGGCCCCAGCCCCGGGGCCGGGCCTTCGACCTGGCCCGATCGGGGATGGACAAGAACCGGGTGCAGGCCGAGACCGGACACGTGGTGGGCCTCGACAACGTCACCTTCTCGGTCAAGAAGGGCGAGCTGTTCGTGGTGATGGGCCTCTCGGGCTCGGGCAAGTCCACCGCCCTGCGCACCGTCAACAAGCTCCACGACATCACCTACGGCTCGGTGATCGTCGACGGCACCGATGTGCAAGCGCTCGAAGGATCGGACCTGCAGGTGTTCCGCCGCCAGTACATGGGCATGGTGTTCCAGCACTTCGCGCTGTTCCCGCACCGCAAGGTGATCGACAACGTCAGCTATGGCCTCAAGGTGCAGGGCGTGGAGAAGAAGACCCGCGAGGACGCCGCCATGCGGGCGCTGTCGCTGGTCGGGCTGGGCTCCTACGCCCAGAGCTTCCCCTCCGAGCTGTCCGGCGGCATGCAGCAGCGGGTCGGCTTGGCCCGGGGCTTGGCCTCCGATCCCGACATCCTGCTCATGGACGAGGCCTTCAGCGCGCTCGACCCTTTGATCCGGCGCCAGATGCAGGACGAGATGATGGAGATCCAAGCGGACCTCCACAAGACGATCCTGTTCATCACCCACGACCTGAACGAGGCTCTGCGCATCGGCGACCGGGTGTGCATCATGAAGGACGGCGCGGTGGTGCAGATCGGAACTCCCGAGGAGATCCTCACCCAGCCCGCAACCGGGTATGTGGCCGAGTTCGTGCAGGACGTCGACCAGGGCCGGGTCATCCAGGTTCACGAGATCATGCAGGAGCCGAGGCCGGTCCCCGCCGGCGCCACCCTGGCCGAGGCCCTCAACCGCATCGGGGGCCGCTCGGGCGCCTTCGTGATCGACGACTCCGGGTCGCCCACCCACCTGCTCACCGCCGACGACGGGATGCGGGCTGCCGGCATGGGCACGACCGATCTGGGACCGGCCCTGCGAACCGACTTCGACAGCTGCCGCCGCGAGGACTGTCTCAACACGGTGTACGCCGCGGCCGGCCGCGGCCTGCCGATCGCGGTCTGCGACGAGTCCGGGACCCTGATCGGCAACCTCGACCCCCGCCACATCATGGAGGAGATGGGCCGAGTCGAGCACCTGATCGACGACTTCGAGCGAGAGGTGTTCATGTGATCCTGCTCGCCCAGGGGTCCGGGCAGGCGGAGTTGCCCGAGGCCGGGTTCACGGACAACGAGGTCCTCGACCAGTTCCTGGTGCCGTTCGGCAGTTGGATGGAGCAGGCGAGCGATTGGATACAGGGGAATCTCGGCTGGCTGCTGGCGATCATCGAATGGCCCTTCAGAACGCTGAACGACCTGCTCGTGGAAGACGTTCTGCAGCCGATGTCCTGGGTAGGGGTCGTGGCGGTGTTCTTCGTGGCCGGCACCTTGGTGCGCAACTTGAGGGTCGGCGTGTTTGCGGCCGTGGCCATCGCTCTGTGCGGGTTCCTCGGCGACTTGTTCTGGCGGCCGACGATCGAGACCATCAGCTTCGTGATCGTCGCCGTGCTGGCGTGCGTGCTCATCGGGCTGCCGCTGGGCGTCGCCTGCGGGCGATTGGACGCCGTCTGGCAGGTCGTGAGGCCGATTCTCGACGCCATGCAAGTGGTCCACGCCTTCGTGTACATGATTCCGTTCGTCTACTTCTTCGGCACTGGCAACGTCGGGGCCACCATCGTGACGATGGCGTTTGCGATCCCGCCGCTGGTGCGGCTCACCAACCTCGGCATCCGTCAGGTGCCCGAGGACGTGGTGGAGGCGAGCAGGGCCTACGGGGCGCCGGAGTGGCGGGTCCTGGTCGACGTTCAGATTCCCTTGGCCCGCCCGGCCATCATGACCGGGATCAACCAGACGCTCCTGCTGGCCATCTCGATGCTCGGCATTGCTGCGATCATGGGCGCGAAGGGTCTTGGCGGGCTGCTGTTCGGCGCGATCAGCCGTCAGAGCGTGATCGACGCCGTGCCCGCCGGTCTCGCCTTCTATCTGGTCGCGGTGGTGTTCGACCGCATCTCCCAGCCCGAGGGCTCCGGCTCGGGCGGCCTGCTGCGCCGCATCAGCCGGGCCTGGGCTCATCGCCGCGACCCGGCGGCGCTCGCGCCGTCCGGGGATCCGGCGACCGCCGACCAGGGGGCCGAGGACGAGGTGCCGAGTGATCATGGCAGCATCGCGCCGCTCACAGGCGCAGAACGTAAGCCGATGCTCGTCGCGGCGGTCGGCGGTGCGGTGGCCGCGGTGTCGGTGCTGCTCACGTGGAGCACCGATGCGGGGTTCCTCAGCGCCTACGGCCGTCGGGCCGATGAGAGTCTGCCGGGCGAGTCCTTCAACGGTCTGTCGGCCTCGGGCGGTTCGTGGTTCGGCTATCTCGCGCTCGTCTTGGGACTGTTCGTGGTGGCTGCGGTGGTCAACACGTTGGTCTCGCCCGGTGGGGGGCCGCGCGGGCTCACCAGCGACGGAGCGGTGATGGCCTCGCTCGCTCTGTTGGTCATGATGCTCTCGTACTTGCTGGCCGCGCCGTCTGAGCTTGCGGCGAGCACGGGCACGCCCATCGGCCCGTGGATCGCGCTGGTCGGCGCGCTGGTCGCGTCCGCGGGGTCGGTGGGCTGGATACGGCGCGCCCCGCACGTCGCGGCCCGTCCGCTCAGCAATCAGGTCCGGCGGGGCTGTATCGGAGTTGCGGTGTTCGCTGTGCTCGTCTTCGGCGTGGGCGCCTTGTCCGTATGGAGCTTCGATGAGCGCGCCGACGTGGTTGTGACTCCCGAAGTCCAGGCGCAGCTCGACGAACTTGACGCCAGAATCGAGGCGAATCCCGAGGACGCGGGCGCGATCACCGCGGAGATGGCTGAGCTCAGCGACGAGCTGAAGGCCGAGTTCCGCATCATCGTCGACGGGGTCAGCGGCAAGGGCCCCGGTCTGGGCATCTGGGTCTTGGTGGCCGGGCTGGTCGGGCTGGCCGCAGCGCTGCCGGCAGCCGGGGTGTTGGGCCGCGATGAGCACCGACAATGGCGCTGGAGCTCGATAACCGCCGGCATCGGTGCTGGAGCGGCCTGCGTCGGCTTCGGCTGGATCTTCACGCACGTCCGCTCAGCAGACCCCGATTATGTGAGCGGTATCGGTGCCTTCCTCGCCATGGCGGGCGGCCTCATATTGGTGGCTGCGGTGGCCGGGGTGATCAAGGAGTTCGGTCGGGCCAAGATCTACGCCGATGAGGCGGCGGCCCTCACAGAGGGGTCTCAGCCGTGACCGTTCTAGCCCAGCAGGCCGGCGGCGAGTCCGCGACGCCGGGTCTCTTCAGCGAAGGGCTTCTCGACCAGTTCCAGATCCCGGTCGGCAACTGGGCCGACCAGGCGGTGGACTGGATCGCGGTCAGGCTCGAGACGCTGCTCCAGATCATCGAGTGGCCCTTCTCCACGCTGATCGGCTTCGTCGTGGACGACATACTGGAGCCTGTCTCCTGGGTGTGGGTCGTGCTCGCCTTCCTCGTGATCGGCACCTTGATTCGCGGTGTGAAGGTCGGCACCTTCGCCGCGGTCAGCCTCGGCTTGTGCGCGCTCCTGGGAGTCAACTTCTGGCTGCAGACAGCCAGAACCATCGGGTATATCGGCGTGGCAGTGCTGCTGTGCGTCATCGTCGGGCTGCCCCTGGGCATCGCGTGCGGCCGCGTCGATTCGGTGTGGCGGGTCGTGAGGCCCGTGCTCGACGGCATGCAGGTCGTCCACTCATTCGTCTACATGCTGCCGTTCATCTTCTTCTGGGGGACCGGCGTGGTGTCGGCCACGATGGTGACCATGGTCTTCGCGCTGCCTCCCCTGGTGCGCCTCACCAACCTGGGCATCCGTCAAGTTCGAGAGGACGTGGTGGAGGCGAGCAGGGCCTACGGCGCGCCCGAGTGGCGGGTGCTGTTCGATGTGCAATTGCCGCTGGCCCGCCCCGCCATCACCACCGGGATCAACCAGACACTGCTGCTGGCCATCTCGATGCTCGGGATCGCCGCCATCATGGGAGCGGGGGGCCTCGGCCAGCTTCTCCTCAAGGCCATCACCGATCAGAGCGTGTCGAAGGGTGCGGCCAGCGGCCTCGCCTTCTTCTTGGTGGCCGTGGTGCTGGACCGCATCTCGCAGCCGCAGTCGGACGGGCCGGGTGGTCTGCTCAGGCGGATCAGGCGTGCCTGGGCCCATCGTCGCGACCCCGAGAAGCTGCTCGAGGGCGCGGAGGACACGCCGTCTCCGGAGCCCGCCGGCTCTGCTGGAGGCTTCGCGCCGGTCACGGCCGAGGAGAGGCCCGGAATGGTCATAGCCGGAATCGGCGGCCTGGTCGCCGCCGTCTCGGTGTTCCTGGTCTGGACCACCGACGCGGGCTTCATGAGCGCCTACGGCCGGCGCACGGACGAGAATCTCGCCGGAGAGACCTTCAACGGCCTCTCGGCCTCGGGCGGTTCCTGGTTCGGTGTCCTGACGCTCGCGCTGGGCCTATGGGTGGTAGCTGCGGTCGTGACGACCTGGCTCGCACCCGGCCGGGGTCCGCGCCTCTTCACCACCGACGGCGCCCTCATCGGAGCGCTGGCGTTGCTGGTGATGATGGTCTGCTACGCCTTGGCGTCGCCTTCGGACCTCTCTTCGCCGGGCACCGGGCCGGGAGTCTGGCTCGCCCTCGCGGGCGGCCTTGTCGCCAGTGTCGGCGCGCTGATGTGGATCCGCCGGGCCCCGCACACGCCGCTGCATCCGCTGAAGCTCAAGATCGGCTGGGGCCGCGTCATCGGGGGCACCGTCGCCGCGGTCATCATCCTGGTCGGCATGTTCTCGGCTTGGTCGTTCGACAAGCGTTCCGACCAGGTCATGAGCGACGAGACGCTGGCGAAGATAGAGGAGTTAAGGCAGAAGGCGGTTGAGAACCCGGCGGACGCCGGCCCCATCTCTGCCGAGATCTCGGCGCTGACCGCCCAGATGAGCGTGACACAACTGGCCGTTACCGATGGTGTCAGCAGCGAGGGCACGCGGCTGGGACTCTGGACACTCATCGGTGGGTTGCTGGGTCTGGCCACAGTGCTGCCCGCCGCGGGAGCCATGGGCCGCGACGAGCACCGACGATGGCGCTGGAGCACGATGACGGCCGGCATTGGCGCGGGCGTCGCCTGCGCGGCGCTCGGCTGGATCGCCGTCCATGTGCGCAGTGCCGATCCCAACTACCTCAGCGGCGTCGGCTCATTCCTGGCGCTTCTCGGCGGCGTGCTACTGGCCGCGACGGCCGCTGGGATACTCGCGGAGTTCCGTCGCTCGAAGGTCTACGCCGACCTATAGCCCGGAGCGCTGGATTGCCGGCGATCAGGACTGATGGTCGGTCTTGGGTGGCTAGTCCGCCCCGCGTCATGTAGTCTCTTCGCTCGCGCGGCGGGCCCGTTCTCGTCGCGTGAACAGACACCACCCAGGAGGGAAGTCCACTCATGAGAAAGAAGCAAGCGGCTCTATGGCTTGCTGTACTGGCAGCGTTCGCGTTGGTTGCCTCGGCGTGCGGAGACGACTCCGACACGACGATCGCGACACCGACGACGCAGGCGCCGGCAGACGAGCCCGCCGTGCAGGAGCCCGCAGACGAGCCGGCAGACGAGCCCGCCATGGATGAGCCCGCAGACGAGCCCGCCATGGATGAGCCCGCAGACGAGCCCGCCATGGATGAGCCCGCAGACGAGCCCGCCATGGAGGAGATGTCGATGACGCCCGGCGAGGGCACGTCCATCACCATGGGCAGGGCGGACTGGACCACGGGATACTTCCAGGCGCAGGTCTACAAGCAGCTGCTCGAGGAGCTCGGCTACGAGGTGTCCGAGCCGTCGGAGCTGGAGCTCGGCCCGTCGCTGGCGTACCTGACGATGGCTCAGGGAGACATGGACTTCTGGGCCAACAGCTGGTACCCGGGCCACGTGTCGTGGTGGCTGCCGGAAATGCCGGACGGATCCCTGGTCGGTGACCACCTCACCATCGTCGGCAACGAGATGATCGCGGGCGGCCTGCAGGGCTACCTGATCACCAAGTCCTTCGCCGACGAGCACGGGATAACCCATCTCGACCAGATCAACGACGATCCCGCGATCCTGGCCGCGTACGACGCCGGAGACCAGAACCCCGGAGACGGCATCGCGCAGATCTATGGCTGTCCCGACAGCTGGACGTGTGACAACATCATCGACAGCCAGATCGCATTCTCTGGCTGGGAGAACATCGCCCAGGTCAAGGCGGGCTACGACGCCATGTTCGCCGAGGCGGTGGCCAAGGCGAACGCGGGCGAGCCCGCGGTGGTCTACACCTGGACTCCGAGCGCGTACATCACCCAGCTGCGCCCCGGCGACAACGTCTACTGGCTGGCCGCCGAAGAGGTGATCGACGACTCCAACCCGACCGGCCTCGAGGGCGGCGAGGGCCACGACCAGCGACCCGGCCAGGCCAACATCGGGCCCGAGTCCTGCCCCGCCGCTGCGGACGC
>JAPOQG010000229.1 GCA_026710865.1 Acidimicrobiaceae bacterium | reverse complement strand
AGGTCCTCGAAGGCGATGTCGACCCGCACGTGTGGTTGGACCCCGGTCGCATGATCGACATGGTCGAGGCAGTCGTGGCCACGATGGCCGAGGTCGACCCCGACCATGCCGACGACTACCGCGCCAACGCAGACGACTACCTGACCGATCTGGTCGGGCTCGATGACGAGTACCGCAATGGCCTGGCCGATTGCGAGTCGCGCGTCATCGTCACGAGCCACCGTGCCTTTGGCTACCTGGCCGAGCGCTACGACCTCCGCCAGATCCCGATCGCGGGGATCTCGCCCGAGGCCGAGCCGGATCCCCGCACGCTCGAGGCCATCGCCGATGAGGCCCGCGCCGAGGGTGTCCAGACGATCTTCCTCGAGGAAATCGCACCGCCGGATCTCGCCGAAACCGTCGCCGCCGAGATCGACGCCGAGCTATCGCTACTCGATCCGATCGAGGGACTCACCGGAGAACAGATCGACGACGGCACCACCTATGCGGCGATCATGCGCGAGAACCTCCAGCGGCTCGTCGACGGGCTTGGTTGTGGAGCCTGAGACCAGGTCGGCTCAGGCACCGGTCCGGCCGCCGGCTCTCGCCGTGGCAGGACTCAGTGTGTCCCACGACGGCGTACCGGCGCTGCGTGACGTCACCTTCAGCGTCGGTGCCGGCGAGCTCGTGGCGGTGATTGGCCCGAACGGCGCCGGCAAGAGCACGTTGTTCAAGGCAATCATGGGGGCTGTTGCTCACACCGGCCACGTCGACGTCGACGGTTCGCACTGTCACCACCGGCGGGAGCGCACGGCAATCGCCTACATCCCGCAACGTGCCGATCTCGACCTCGAGTTCCCCCTGTCTGTCGACGAACTCGTGCTGTCGGGCCGCCGGCGGTTCTTGCGCTTTGGGCGCCGGACCACGGCGCGCGACCGCGACATGGCCAGGTCGTGCATGGCGAGTGTCGGTGTCGACAACCTTGCCGGGCGCCGTCTCGGGTCGTTGTCGGGTGGGCAGATCCAGCGGGTGTTCCTCGCCCGAGCGCTCGCTCAGGAGGCCGGGGTCGTCCTGCTCGACGAGTCGCTCAGCGGAGTCGACCAGCCACGCGCCGAGGAACTCGTGGATCTGTTCGCGGCGCTGTGTCGGCACCGGGGAACAGCGCTGCTCGTTGCCACACACGATCTGGCGCTCACCCGCCGCCGGTTCGGTCGATGTCTCGCCATCAACCGCCGGCTCGTGGTCGACGGCGCCCCAGCTGCGGTGCTCGACCCGGCTGCGATCGAGTCGGTGTTCGCCACTCTCGACCACCCCGCGCACATCGACGCGGCGTGATCGTCGCGATGGGTTTCGTCGACTGGTTCGTCGACTGGTTCGTCGACCCCTACGGCAGCGCGTTCATGCAGCGCGCGGCCGTGGCAGCCCTGATGGTCGGCGTGCTCGCCCCTGCGGTGGGCGTTTGGGTGGTGCTGCGACGCCAGGCCTACCTGGGTGATGCCATGAGTCACGGCACGTTGGCGGGCGTGGCAGCCGCCTATCTCCTGGGGATCTCGATCACCATCGGGGCGCTCGCCGCCGGGCTCGTCATGGGGCTGATCGTCACCGCCTTGGAGCGCAACCGCCGGATTGGCAGCGACGCGGCGATCGGTGTCGCTGAGACGCTGCTGTTTTCGGTCGGCGTGCTGTTGATCTCGCGATCTGACCGCATCGGCGTTGATCTCACCCATTTCCTGCTCGGGCAGATCGTCACGGTGAACGACGCCGATCTGGCACGCACGGCCGTGCTGAGCGCTGTCGCATTGGCGGCGATCGCGGTCTCGTTCGGCGATCTGCGGGCGGTGACCTTCGATCCCGAGCACGCAGCCCAGGTCGGGGTGCCTGTTGGGCGGCTGCGCTATCTGCTCGTCGCGCTGATCTCGGTCACGGTGGTGGTGAGCCTCGACACCGTCGGGCTTCTGCTCAGCGTCGCGGTGCTCGTCACCCCCGCCTCGGCGGCGCGTCTCGTGACCGACACCGTCGCGACGATGACCGCGCTTGCCGTCGCCATCGGCGTGACCTCGAGCCTCGGCGGATTGACGCTCAGCTACCACCTGGCGACGCCGCCGGGCCCCACAATCGCGGCGACGACGATCGCCTGGTTCGTCGTGGTCGCCGCGGTTGCGGCTTTGGGGCGGCGATCACACGGCAGATCACATGGCGAGCCGGTAGAGCTCGACCACCTCGGCACGTGAGGGTTGGCGGGGCGTGTTCAGGATGATCAGGTCCCGCAGCGCATCGGTGGCCAGGCCGTCGAGGTCGTCGTGGGTGGCACCGAACTCGGCGAGCGTGTTGGATCAGGCGCAGGTGGCGCAGGTGCCCAAGACGTCGAGGCGATGTCCGGTTGGCACGAAACCAGTGTCCTCGAGCGCCTTGGCGATCGCGGTGTCGAGCGAGCCTTCCGCACAGGCGGCCACGACGAGGTCCTCGACTGCGCCGCACTCGGTGCAGATGACGTGGTGGTGATGCCCGATGATCGCTTCGGACAGCTCGTAGCGCGTGAGATCGTCGGTGCCGACGACGCGCTGGACGATGCCGACCGATTCGAGGTCGGCCATGTTGCGATACAGCGAGCTCTGCGTGAGCCGGGGGCGGGCCTCGAGCAGTTCGGCGATTGTCGCCGGCCGCCCGGCGCCGGCGAGTAGTTCGACCAGCTGGCGGCGGCCCCCGGTATAGAGCTGGCCGGACTCCTGCATTCGACTTGCGATGAGGTCGTGGACCTCGGCGACGGCAATCCCCATCAATTCTGACCCTACCGTCCCCCACTGGCGCGATCGTTGCGTGTGCGCTGTCCGATCACCGGAAGCGCACGAGTGACCGAGCAACGACGACGCATCGGGGCTCACCCGCCGGTGCGCCAGGTGGTGAGATGACCAGATGCGTCGGTGGCGGCCAAGGCCCGGCCGTCTGGGCGCCAGGCCACGGCCTCGACACGGCCGTCGCAGACGTCGTAGCCGACGGCTTCGCCGTTTCCGTCGGCTCCAAGACGCCACACCAAGACCCCGCCGTCGCGCCCGCCCGAGGCGAGGGTCGTCGACCGCGGAGCGAACGCGAGGCTGGTGACGGCGTCGGCGTGGGCATCGAGCACCCCGGGTGTGGTGCCCTCGGGGCCGCCGTCGCCGAACACCCATACGGTCACGGATTCCCCGCCTCCGGTGGCGAGCAGCCTGCTCGCGTCGTCGAACGCCAGGGCGCTGGGCTTGGCCGGGTAGCCGTACATGGCGGCGTCGGTGCCGGTTGCGGTGCGCCAGAAGTGCACCGTGTTGTCCTGGCTGCCGCAAGCCACGACCTCGCCGTCGGGGCTCACTGCCAGCGACACCAGCGAGCCCCGCCATTCGAAACGAGTCGTCGGCTCGGGATCGTCGCCGAAGACGCAGACCGCGCCGAACGCTGCGGTGACCAGCTCGCCCGCCGGCGTCCACGCGACGGCGGCCACGGTGCTCGGGTGCTCGAACGAGGTCCAGGCGTCCCAGCCGTCGGCGGACCAGCGGTGCGAGTACCGACCGGCGGCGGTCGCAATACGCGATCCGTCGGGCGACGCCGAGATCGTGTCGAGCCAGGCGGCTCCCAGCTCGTGACGCCACCGAAGCACACCCGTGGCGGCATCACGTGCCGCCACCACGCCGTCGGCGCCGGCGCTCACGACGAACGACGAGCCGACCACCGCCAGGTGGACCGGTCCGGGCTCGTGCGCGTCGGCGACACTCCAGACGATGTCGCTGCCCGCCGCGTCGAAGGCGGACAGCGCGCCCGACGAGTCGCCCGTCATCACGAGCCTGCCCTCGCACGCCCAGGCGAGCGCCGTGGGGTAGTCGTCGAGCAGATGCGACCAACCCTGCCGCAGCACACCCGCGCGTCGCCGTTGTGCGACCCGGCCGGTCAGACCAGGCATGCCAGGAATCCTGCTCGTAGCTCGTCGGCATCGAGGTCACGGCCGATGAAGACGAGCTGATTGCGGCGAGGATCATCACCCCATGGCCGGTCCGGCTGAGAATCGAGCAGCATGTGCACGCCCTGGAACACGACACGGTCCGTCTCGCCGGCGACGGCGAGGAAGCCCTTCATCCGGAAGAGGTCGGTGCCCTTGTCACGCAACAGGTCGCCGAGCCAATCGTTCAGACGGCCGCCATCGACGTCGCCGTCTGCCTCGATCCCGACCGACGACACGCTGTCGTCGTGTTCGTGGGCAGCCACCCAGGCCCTTTCGGCGACGGGGACGAGTGGCTCGCCGCCATCTGCAGCAGTCAGTCGAGGGTGGTACTCCTCGGCGAGGTGCTCGCAGAACAGGCCGTACAGCTGCTCGCCGCTGCCGTCCTCGATGACGAGTGGCACCGTTGTCTCCGCTGTGCCGTCGAGCGCGACCTCGAAATGGGCGCCGACGGTGACCGACCCGCCATCGGTCGGCGCGACGGGTTCGGCGAACACCCGCACGCAGGCCTCCGCAGCAGTCTCGAGCGCCTCGGGCGACGGCGCAGGCAAGGGGAGCACCGCGAGGCCCATCGTGGGATCGGGCCCGGCGTCGAAACAAAGCGTGTGGGTGCCCGGTCCGAGGCGGTAGACGCCGGTCCACTCGAAGGGGTACTCGGGCTCGAGGAACGTGGGCCGGCGATCGAGGGCGACGGTCAGGTCGAAGGACCGCTGGTCAAGCAGGTCGTCGACGGCCACCGACCCGAAGCTCGACCGGTGCATGGCGGCCAAGCCATTCATCGACCGGATGCGCTCCTCCAGCTCGTCGACACGACGAGCGTTGACGAGGTCGGTCTTGTTGAGCACGACGACGTCGGCGAACGCGATCTGTTCCTCGGTCTCGCGGCTGCGCCCGAGCTGTTGGTCGACATGCACGGCGTCGACGACGGTGACGATGCCGTCGATCGCGTACTCGGCGGCGATGTCATCGTCCATGAAGAACGTCTGTGCCACCGGCCCCGGATCAGCGAGGCCCGTGGTCTCGACCAGCACGTAGTCGAACTTGTCACGCCGCTTGCCGAGGTTGTCGAGCACCCGGATGAGATCGCCTCGCACGGTGCAGCAGATGCACCCGTTGGACATCTCGAACACCTCTTCGTCGGCGTTGACCACCAGGCCCTGGTCGATACCGATCTCGCCGAACTCGTTTTCGATCACCGCGATGCGCCGACCGTGATGCTCGGTGAGGATGCGGTTGAGCAGCGTCGTCTTTCCGGACCCGAGGAAGCCGGTGAGGATCGTCACTGGTACGCGGCTCATCTCGCTACGCCTCCCGGGTCGATCCCGAGGTCGTCGAGGTCATCGAACTCGTCGTCGAGATCCCAGGCCGGGAGCGGGTCTGGGTGGGCGGCCCAGCCATCGAAGCCCTCGACGATCTCGTCGGCGGTGAGGACGCAGGCATCGAGCGCAGCCCGGATGGCTTCGACGTCCATGTCGATGCCGATGAAGACCAGCTCGGTCATCCGGTCGCCGACAAGGGGGTCCCAGCGCTGCTCCAGATCGACGATCTCGTCGGCTTCCAGGTCCCATTCCTCGCGGGGCGCGACCGCGAACCACAACGATGCCGGTTCGAGAACAACTGCGGAGGCGGCCTGTTGCCAGAGTGCCTGCACGTCCGGGCGACTCGAGAGCCAAAAGAAGCCCTTCGAGCGCAGCACGCCTTCCCAATCGCCGGCGACGAGCGCGTCGTGGAGGCGCTCGGGGTGAAATGGCCACCGCGACCGGTACACGAAGTGGCTGATGCCGTACTCCTCGGTCTCGGGCACCACCGGGGCGTCGGCGGCCGCGTCGTTGAGGTACTGCGCCCACCCGGGGAAGGCGCCAGTGGAGTCGGGATCGAACCGGCCGGTGTCGAGCAGTTCGTCGAGCGGGACGTCGCCGTGCTCGGCGATGACGATCGACGCGTCAGGGTTGAGGGTCCGGCACAACGTCACGACCCGATCGAGGTCGCCGGCGTCGACGAGATCGGGCTTGGACACCACCAGTAGGTCGGCGAACTCGATTTGGTCGATCAGCAGCTCGGCGATGCCGCGCTCGTCGTCTTCGTCGGCGCCGATGCCCAACTCGGCGACGTCGAGCTCGTCGGCGAAGTGCTCGAGGAGGCGGGCAGCGTCGACCACGGTGATCATCGAGTCGATGCGGGCCCGGT
>JAPOQG010000225.1 GCA_026710865.1 Acidimicrobiaceae bacterium | reverse complement strand
GGGGTGCGGGGGGGGGCGGGCCGGGGGGCGGCCCCCCCGGCCCCCCCCCCGGCCCCCCGCCGCTCGCTGGACGTTACCGTGCCCTCCGACTCGGCCCAGGCCACCGAGGCGGGCAGCACCACGTCGGCCATCTCGGCGGTGCGGGTCATGAAGATGTCCTGCACGACGAGGATGTCGAGTCCGGCCAGCAGCTTGCGGGCGGGCTCGGCGTCAGATCGGAAGAGCGGCGTGTGGCGCGGGGGCCCCCGGCGGCCCCCCCCCCCGCCCGGCCCCGCCACGACATCGACATCATCGGCGATCTCGCCCGCCGCCTCGGCGTCGACTGGGGCCGTCCCAGCCCCGAGGAGCTGTGGGACGAGATGCGGTCGCTGTCGCCCATGCATGCCGGCATGTCGTGGGACCGGCTCGAAGCGTCCGGCGGCATCCAGTGGCCCTGCCCCACAGACGACCATCCGGGCACGGAGGTCCTCCACGGCTGGCTCTGGGGCGGCGGCCGGGGGGGGGGGGGAGCCCGCGGAGGTTTTGGTGGCGGGGGGGGGCCGGGCGGGGGGGCGCCCCCGCGGGCCCCCCCCGCTCCCCCCGCCGCTCGCTGGACGTGACCGTGCCCTCCGACTCGGCCCAGGCCACCGAGGCGGGCAGCACCACGTCGGCCATCTCGGCGGTGCGGGTCATGAAGATGTCCTGCACGACGAGGATGTCGAGTCCGGCCAGCAGCTTGCGGGCGTGCTCGACGTCGGCCTCGGAGTCGGCGGGGTTCTCGCCGATCACGTAGCAGGCCCGCAACTCGCCGGCCGCCATGGCCTCGAACATCAGCGTCAGGTGCTTGCCGGGCACGCCGTTGAGCTTGGTTCCGTAGGCGGTCTCGAACTTGGCCCGCACCGCGTCGTCGGCCACATCCTGGAAGCCGGGGAACTTGTTGGGTATGGCGCCCATGTCGCCGCCGCCCTGCACGTTGTTCTGGCCCCGCAACGGCACCAGACCCGAGCCCCAGCGGCCCACATGGCCGGTGAGCAGGGCCAGGTTGCAGAGCGACACCACGTTGTCGACCGCGTTGTGGTGCTCGGTGATGCCCAGGGTCCACAGGATCTGGGCCGTCTCCGCGGTGGCGTAGGCGTGGGCCATCTCGCGGATGGCCTCAGCGGGCACGCCGGTCTGGGTGGCCGCCCAGTCCAGGGTGTACGACTCGACGTGGGCGGCGTAGGCCTCGAAGCCGTCGGTGGCGTGCGCGATGAAGTCGGGATTGTGCAGACCGGCCGCGATGATCTCGCGACCCATGGCGTTGGCCAGCGCGATGTCGGTTCCCACCGACAGGCCCAGCCAGCGGTCGGCGAACTTCGCCGAGGAGGTGCGGCGGGGGTCGATGGCGTACATGCGGGCGCCGTTGGCCAGGCCCTTGAGGACGTGGTGGAAGAAGATCGGGTGGGCCTCACGGGCGTTGGAGCCCCACAGCAGGATGACGTCGGCCTGCTCGACCTCCGCGTACGACGAGGTGCCGCCTCCCGCTCCGAACACTGTCGCCAGACCGACGACGGAAGGAGCGTGTCAAGTGCGGTTGCAGGAGTCGATGTTGTTCGACCCGATGGCCGTGCGGATGAACCTCTGAGCCGCGTAGTTCATCTCGTTGGTGGCCTTGGAGCAGCTGAACATGCCGAAGCCGTCGGGCCCGCAGCGGTCCAGCACCGCCCGGAAGCCGTCGGCGGCCCGGTCCAATGCCTCGTCCCAAGTGGCGGGCCGCAGTCGCCCGCCGTCACGGACCATCGGGGTGGTCAGCCGCGGCAGGCGCTTGTTGAGTGATCGTCTGCCCGTCGGGTTGCGGTTCACCACCGCAACCATACCGCCGCCAGCGCACTCGGGCTTCCTCCGGCAGCCCCTGTGATCGAAGCGGCCGAACCTGCCCCGCAGCAGCCGACCCCGCTCGGGAGTCGGATACGGTGGCGGCCGCTATGCGATGGTCCCGGCTCTTCGTTCCCACACTGCGCGACGCACCCGCCGATGCAGAGGCCGCCAGCCACAAGCTGCTGGTTCGGGGCGGGTTCATCCGCCAGCTCCACGCGGGGCACTACTCGCTGCTGCCGCTGGGCCTGCGAGTGCACGACAAGGTCGAGAACATCGTGCGCGGCGGCATGGAGGAGATCGGGGCGCAGGAGTTCCTGCTGCCGGCCATGCACCCGGCCTCGATCTGGCAGCGGTCCGGGCGCTGGGAGTCGGTGGGCCCGGAGATGTTCCGGCTCCAGGACCGCAAGGAGGCCGACCTCGCTCTGGGCATGACCCATGAGGAGGTGTTCACCGAGATCGCCCGGGAGATCACCTCGTACCGGTCACTGCCCCAGGTCTGGTACCAGATCCAGTGGAAGTGCCGCGACGAGCCCAGGCCCAAGTCGGGCCTGCTGCGGGTGCGGGAGTTCGCCATGAAGGACAGCTACTCCTTCGACCTCGACGACGCCGGACTGGACCACAGCTTCGAGATCCACCGCGAGGCCTACACCCGGATCTTCGAGCGGCTGTCACTCGACGCCATCGCGGTGCAGGCGTCCTCGGGGATGATGGGCGGCACCGGGTCGGTGGAGTTCATGGTGGCCTCCCCCGCCGGCGAGGACGACATCGCCCGCTGCTCGGGCTGCGGCTACGCGGCCAACGTGGAACGGGCCGTCGCGGCGCTGGCGCCGGTGGACGATGGCGAGTCCGGCGGCGAGCTCACCCGGTTCCCGACTCCGGGAGTGCGCACCATCGCCGCTCTGGAGACGGTCGAGGGCGGCGCGCCCGCC
>JAPOQG010000298.1 GCA_026710865.1 Acidimicrobiaceae bacterium | reverse complement strand
GGCCTGGGGGCCAGCTCCATCGCCCTGTTCGCCAGGGTGGGCGGGGGCATCTACACCAAGGCGGCCGACGTGGGCGGCGACCTGGTGGGCAAGGTGGAGGCCGGGATCCCCGAGGACGACCCCCGCAACCCGGCGACCATCGCCGACGCGGTGGGCGACAATGTCGGCGATGTCGCCGGCATGGGCGCCGACCTGTTCGAGAGCTACTCGGGTTCGATCATCGCTCCGGTGGCCCTGACCGCCTTCAGCCTCGGGCTGACCGCGGAGGCGGCCGGCGACGAGCCCATCGTGCAACTGCTGGTGTTCCCCATGGCCATCGCCTTCGTCGGCATGATCGGGGCCATCATCGGCTCGTTCGCGGTGCGCGGCGGCAACAGCACCGACGTCAAGGCGCTGTCGAAGCAACTCCACCGGGGCACCACCGTCGCCATGGTCCTGACCGTCATCGGGACTCTCGTCATGGGCCGGATCTTCTTCGGCGACGGCGACCTGTTCGAGAGCTACTCGGGCTCGATCATCGCGCCGGTGGCCCTCACCGCGTTCAGCCTCGGCCTCGCCGCCGATGCGGCGACCGACGACTGGAACGTGCAGTTGCTCATGTTCCCCATGGCGGTCGCTCTCGTGGGCATGGTCGGCGCCATCATCGGCTCGTTCGCGGTGCGAGGCGGAGACAGTACCGAGGTCAAGGATCTCGCCAAGCAGCTCCACCGGGGAACCACCGTGGCCATGGTCCTGACCGTCATCGGGACTCTCATCATGGGACGGGTCTTCTTCGGCGACGGCGATCTCTTCGAGGCCTGGTACGGGCTGCCGATCTCGGTGATCGGCGGGCTGGCCGTGGGTTGGGGCATCGGCAAGGTGGCCGAGATCTGGACCAGCGACCACTACCCGCCAGTGAAGCGCATCGCGGCCCAGGCCGAGACCGGCCCGGCCACCACCGTGCTGTCGGGGATCTCGGCCGGGATGGTGTCGGTGGCCGCTTCCGTGGGGCTGATCGCTGTGGGTGTCCTGGTCGCCTACTGGGGCGGGCAGCAGACCTTGGGCGAGTCCGCCCTCAACGGCGGGGTGTACGGAATAGCGGTGGCGGCGGTCGGGATGCTGGCCACCACCGGCGTGGTGGTCTCGGTAGACGCCTACGGACCGATCGCCGACAACGCCGGCGGCATCGCGGAGATGGCGGAGCTCGACCCGAGCGTGCGGGAGGTGACCGACGCGCTCGACTCGCTGGGCAACACCACCGCGGCGGTGGCCAAGGGCTTCGCGGTCGGCTCGGCCGCTTTGACCGCGCTGGCGCTGTTCAAGACCTTCGAAGTGGCCTTGGAACGCGCCGCCGGCAGGGAGGGCGTGCTGAGCCTTGATGTCGGCTCGGTGGACGTGTTCATCGGGTTGTTCCTGGGAGCGATGGTCCCGTTCCTGTTCGCCGCTCTCACCATCGACGCGGTGGGCCGGGCCGCCAACAAGATGATCGAGGAGGTGCGCCGCCAGTTCCGCGAGATTCCGGGGCTGCGCGAGGGGGCCGAGGGCGTGTCGCCCGACTCCGCCAGGTGCGTGGCCATCTCAACGCAGGCTTCGCTGCGGGAGATGCTGGCACCGGGCGCGCTGGCTGTGGTGGTGCCGCTGGTGATCGGGTTCATCGACGTGGACGCCCTGGGCGGCTTCCTGGCCGGGGCGCTGGTGACCGGCTTCGCGCTCGCGATCTTCATGGCCAATGCCGGCGGGGCCTGGGACAACGCCAAGAAGTACATCGAGGCGGGCGCTCACGGCGGCAAGGGCTCGGAGCCCCACAAGGCCTCGGTCGTGGGCGACACCCTCGGCGACCCGTTCAAGGACACCTCCGGGCCGTCGATGAACATCCTCATCAAGGTGATGACCATCGTTTCGCTGGTCTTCGCCTCAGCGTTCGTCTAGAGATCATCGGCTCGTAGCAAGGCACTCCGGCCGGCGGGTCCTGTCGCCGGGCTCCGTCCGGCCTGGCGGTCGCGGCCGGATTCGGCGTATGGATCGCGCCGGGAGCCCAGCCGGCCGATTGCGGCGTTTGAAGGGACTATCCTGGATGTGGCAAAGCGCCACCGAGAGGATCAATGGTCATGACGACTGTGCCTGTCGCCGACACCGGCCACGATCCGATCGAGGAGCCTGTGACCCTCGCCGAGCTAGACGCGAGCGCCGGCGCCGGACCCGACGTGCCCGAGGACGAGGTCGCCGTGCGCTATTACACCGACGAAGCGTTCCTGACGGCGATCCGGCTGCGTCGCAACGGCCGAAGCACCGACTAGCGCCCAAGCCAACGGTGCCAACACACGATGAGACCGGGGCATTCCTGCGCGACTACGAGAATCTGACGCCCCATCAACAAGATAGATTCGACAGCAAACGCGAAGAGTTCGTGGCGGATCTGATCGCAATGGAACGCGACAGACGCTACGGGTTCCGTCCAGGGCTGCGCGTCAAGCGGGTACAGGGAGCGTCAGGGCTGTTTGAGATGACCTGGGCACCGGACGGGCGGGCGACCTTCTCAATGGGTGATCCCGTCGTCGCCGGCAAGCGCCATATTGTGTGGCATCGCGTCGGCGATCACAGCATCCTGCCATAACACAGCATCTCACTCGCCGCCGGAACTGGAGTTGCGCCCCCCATGGGACTGGTCGCATGACCGACGATCGGATGCACCGCTCCCGACCTTGGCGCCCCGGGGCTCAACCAGACGAACGACGCGTGGAGCTGGAGCGCCAGACGTACCTTTCGCAGGCCTTGCTGGTTCTTGGCTCGTCGCTCGCAGTTGAGGTCGTGGGTGGGCGGTTGAGTACTCGATCAAGTCCGGTTCAGATGGTCAAGCGTGAGCGAACATCATCGGCTAGAAGCCGGTCGCGATCTTCCTCCGAGAGAGTGCGGATGCGAGAGCCGGTCACGTCGTCGCGAGTGACGTGCATCACCGTGTCCACGTACTCAGCAACGGGTCGGAGATGGGAGATGAGCGCGACCAGCTTTCCGCCGCCAGCAACCTTGCCGAGTGTCGCGAGCGCGGTGTCAAGGGCATTGGCGTCGAGCGATCCAAAGCCCTCATCGACAAACACGGCGTCGAGGCGGCCCCCACCCCTCGACGCGATCTCGACAAGTGCGAGTGCGAGTGCGAGCGATGCTTGGAAGCGCTCGCCGCCCGACAATGCCTCCGGGGCCCGGATCTCGCCGGATGCGATGTTCTTCACCCCAAAGTCGGACACGAATCCGAACCGGTTGCTGGAGATGGTCCTCAGTCGCCGGGACGCCTCGGCCAAGAGCTCGGCCTCACGCAGTTCGAGCAGATGGTCGACGAATTGGTTGTTGGCAAGTGCAGCGACGAGCACGACGAGGTTGTCATGGAACGGGCCCACGACACCCAGCACCTCGTCGACCTGAGCAGCCGCGGCTGCGTTGGAAGTAGCCGCCGCAAGCTCCTTTTCGGCAAGGTTTGCGACGGCGACTGCCTCGCCGTGCGCGCTGTGGAGGGCATCGGCGGTATCGCAGTCGACGTGGGAGAGGATCTCGGCCAACTGGGCTTCGTGCGAGGCGACGGCACGCTCGGCCTCGGCGGCCACCTCCGCGGCGGTGGCGATGATCGTGTTGGCTGCCCCGAGCGCTGCCTCAGCGGTGTCGATGGTGGTCCCAAGCTCCAAGGTGGTGGCAATCTCAGGGAGAGCACCGAGGTATTCGACATCCATCGAAACGCCTAGGGCGGCCGCATCGGCGCAGGCCCGGCCAACTGCAACAACGTCGCGCACACGAGCGAGGTAGGTGTTGATCCCACCAATAGCGCTCCGGGCGGGACCCGTGACCTCTTCGGCGGCCTCGGCCCGGACCCTTGCGTCAACCGCCTCGGCCTCACGTGCCCGTCGCTCGGCTTCAGTCCGCCGGCCGTTGAGAGCGTCGAGCGCCGCGGCCACCGTGGTACACCGGCTATGAAGGTCCGCCAGCACATCAGCCGTCACCGGACTATCGCTTCGCCAGTCGTCCGGCAGCGCTGCCACGACATCTCTGTGCGCATCGAGCCTCTCGGCAGAGTCGGCGAGGGCCCGATCGGCGGAATTCAGCTGTTCGGTGTAGCGAGCGTTGGCGGTCTGAAGCTCGACTTCGGCAGTCGCCAACTCCTGACGAGCTTGCTGTTCGTTGCTGAGAGCACGCTCCATCTCGGCTTCGGTTGCAGCGAGGGTCTCGGTGAGCGGAGCGACTGCATCTTCAACGTCCCCGCATGTTGGGTCGGCACCGAATTCGCCGACGCGCTGTTCCCAGCCGGCGACCGCCTTCACGGCTTCCTCGGCGGACCTCGAAGCTGCAGATTCTCCCTCGAGAGCACGCGCGTGATTCTGTCGGGCCTCGTTGGCATCGCTCCGGGCAGCGGCGAGTGCGCCATCGGCCGAGGCAACCGCTTCGGCGGCCGACTGCAGGTCGGGACTGTCGGGGGCCTCGAATCCGTCGGGCAGCTCGCGACTGCATACCGGGCAGTCGTCGCCAGGTCCATGGCCTTCGGCAATAGCGGCGACTGCGTTCTCGCGCCGTGTCTTCTCATTCCTCAGACGGGCGCCTTGGGCGCCTTGCTCGGCCCGATCGACCGCCGCCTGAGAAGCGTTCGTTACCTGTCCTAGTTCGCCTGCCCTGGCGGCGGCTGCCTTACTGGCTGCGGCAGCCTTCACCGCCTCGCTGCGCGCCTTGGTCAGGCTTTCGAATACGCCTCGGGCCCGATCGGCCCGTGTACCGGCGTCGTCGAGGTGCCGCCGGGCTTCCCTGCTCGCGGCTTCGGCCTCGGCGCGCGCGATGACAAGGGTCGACGGCACCTCCTTCTCGGGGGCTTGAGCCCGAAGCTGGTCAAGCGTGCTCTGCAGCTGCTCCAGTCGTTCGAGGTCGGCGGGGAACGCTTCAACCGCATCGGCAAGACGAGACGTCGCAACCGTCAGCGCATCGCGCGACTCGAAGCCAACCAGCGCTGCTGCTTGCTCGTCGTCGATGCTTGCGATCTCTCGCTTAGCCTTGGTCTTGTCCTCCGATGCTCGGCCGAGTTCCTCGTGGAGCTGGGTCCCACGCTCGAGCGAGGCGCGAAGAACACCGATTGGGTCGCCCTGGACTGCGGGGACGGCGGAGAGCCCAGAGTGCAGCGGGCCGAGAGTTCCGTTGATGCGTTCGCTGATCTGACGTGGCTCGTCGACCGCCTCGATCGCATTAGCAAGGAGCTCCCGCTGGGCGACAGCGTTCTTCAACGACTCCTTGGCGTCGGAGAGCATCCGGGCTGGATCGGCGGGCAGGTTCGCTCGACGCTCGGTGTAACGCGTGTAGGTGTCCCTGAGCTCGTCGCGGTAGGCAGTTGCCATCTCGCGGGTCTGGTCAATGTCGCTGAGGCCAAGGATCGACTTGAGGATCTCGTTTCGTTCGCTCTCGGTCGATCGTAGGAGCTCGTCGAATCGGCCCTGAGGCATGACCACCGCCCGGGTGAACTGCTCGCACTTCAGGCCGAGCAGCTCTTCGACTCGCTTCGTCACCTCACGGGCGCCGTCGACCATCGGCGCGTGATTGGTCGTGGATTCGAGCTTGTCGACGGGCGATGCCTTTGAACGGCGACGAGCCCGGGTGACCTTCCAGGAATGGCCGTCGGCGTCGAAGGTCAGTTCGACACGCCACAGATCCTCTCCGTCGGCGATGAGGTCGGCGATGTTCCCGCCCCCTGACCACGTCTTTCGCCCATAGAGCGCTAGGCAAAGGGCCTCGATGATGGTGGACTTGCCGGCGCCCGTGTCACCGATGATGGCGAACAGGTCGAGGTCGTCGAATGAAATCTCGGTCGACTGCCGATACGACCGCAGGCCTGCGAGTTTGAGAAGGCGAGGCCGCACGTCAGGCGCCTCCGTCTTCGCCGATGAGTGCAGCAATAGTGCCGCGCTCGGCGACCTCGACATCGCTTTCGGTGGTGACTGCGGTGTGTATCTCGTCGAACAGGCTGGCGACGCGCTCTGGGTCCGCTCCGTGGGCATCATGCCGGTCGACCAAGGCTTGGCCGTTCTCGGCGAACCACCCTCTGAACAGCTGGGTCGGGGTCTCCGTGACCTCGGGTACCTCTACCTCGTCTGCCACGTTGACGTCTGGGCGGCGAGCATCGACCACCGACACGACGCATGCATCAGGAAGGGCGGCGTGGACCGCGGCGGTGAGTGTGTCGTACCCTGGGATGTCGAGCGACGTCGTGTCGTGGTCCGCGCCCTCGTCGCCCTTTGGCTCGTGCTCGACGGTCACCTCGACGAGGCCGTCGCGCAGACCGGCAGCTCGCGCTGTGAGTGCGCTATACGGCGCTCGTATGCGATGAATTCGTCTACCCGCAGTGAGGGCGACGTCGTAGATCTTCGTGGGTCGGCCCGGAGTGAGGTCAGCGACAACTACCTGTTTGGTCTCCCCCTCCTCGCCGAAGTCGATCTCCAGGATTGAGCCGGCGTATCGACCGCGGTTGCCGGCAACCGCCTGGGCGATGTGGATATGCCCGAAGGCCAGATAGCCATAGCCACCGTCGATATGGGCCGGGTCGGTGGCGTACTCGGAGGAGACATGGATCTCTTTTTCGGTGGACGTGCGTGCGCTGGCGACATGCAGGTGGGATGCGAACACGGCCACGTCTGCTGCGGTGTCGAACTCTCCAAATGCCGAATTGGCGAGAAGGTCGCAGATCTTCCTGACGCTGTCGGCGTAAGTCGCGTTAGCGCCAAGGATGTCGTCGAAGTCGCCGAGTATGCGGTTGGCGTGAAGGAACGGCAGTCCCGCTACTCGTAGGCGGCCGCCGGTCCGAGCGGGGAGGGTCAGCACCGCCCCATGGTCGGCCGTGGCAGGACGATGCATGACCCGGATGCGCGTCGAGGAGACGGCCATCGGGTCGTAGGCATCTTCGGCGACCTGTTCAGGGACGGGGTCGCCAACAGCAATGCCGAGGGTTTCCAGGGCGGTCGCTGAGTCGTGGTTACCCGCCAACACCACAACAGGAGCGATCTCACCCAGCTTTCGCAGCGCCCGAATTGCCCGACCGAAGTCGGCCATGGCTGGCCGCCCGTTGTTGAAGAGGTCACCGGTGTGGACGATCGCGTCGGGCCCCACGGCGGAGGTCACGCCGATGATCTCAGCGATGACGTTCTCGTGGTCGACGTCACGACGTTCGTCACGAACGGTGACCCCGAGATGCCAGTCGGACGTGTGCAGAACGCGCACAGCGGCTTCGGGTCTGGCCGGAACGGCGTCCAGGGCAAGAGTGGACAACGAATTCACAGCCGCCCCAGGATCTCTTCGGCGTCGCCTTCGTCGCTCGCTGAGTCCAGCACCTCGGCGACACGAGTGGCGTACGGCGGATACGGAAACCGCACCGGCACGGGTGCCGGCAGAAGCGGCTGGCTCGTAATCATGGTGCCGGGCGGAACGATCTGGGCCCGCGCCCTCATCGCCGGCGGCAGGAACCCAAGCTCGGCGGCCTCAGACATCTTGATCTGTCCCACTACCTCAAGCGAGGCGTTGTTCGTGATGTCACGATCGACGCCCGACGGGTTCTGCTGGGCGCCGATGAGGATGACGCCGAGTGACCGACCGCGTGCGGCGACATCAACCAGCAGGTGCTTGATCGGTGATCCGCCCTGACGAGGTGCGTACTTGTTGAGCTCGTCGAGCACGACGATCGTCTTTCCGGCGGCAGTCGAGTTCTCGTGCTGCGACCAGACGTGATCCAGGACGGCCGCGACCACAAACCGCTGCGCATCGGCGTGAAGAGCGTGGACGTCAACCACCGAGACCTGGGAAGACAGGTCAACCTCGGTGAGCCCCGCCCGGATCAGGCGCCGGAGCCGAGGTGTCGCCTTCCACAGCCGCCGCACGAACGCTTGCTGGGTTGCTGCCGTCGTGCCCCCACACCACGCCGGGTCATAGTCGGGCGAACTCGGCTCTCCGCGTTTTAGGTCGGAGTGAGGGTGTCGAGGAGCGCCCAGTTGGGTTTGCCGGCGTAGAGCAGTGAGCGGATCCGGTAGTTGGCGAAGTTGGTGAACCCGAACGCGGCGCGTTTGACGCGTTTGATCAGATTGT
>JAPOQG010000279.1 GCA_026710865.1 Acidimicrobiaceae bacterium | reverse complement strand
GGTGGTGGTGCCGTCCCAGTCGCGGCCCGTCACCGTCACCGCGCCGACCGCGGTGATCTGGCGCTTGGTGATCGTCCCGGTCACCGTGATCGATGTGGGCAGCTGATAGTTGCCGCTGTCGGTGTCTGGGCCCTCGGTGAACGAGAACTGCGGGCTGGAGACCGCGATGTTGGTGGCGGCGTCGTCGGATGCGAACGTGCCGCCGGTCACTGCCAGCGTCAGGCTCTCGCCCGACACCTCCCCCGACACCGCCCCACCGCTGCTGAGCGACGCCGCCCCGAAGGCGGTGGTGCCGTCATAGGGCCGGGTCACCACCGCGTCGGCGACGGTCACCTGCTTCTTGGTGATGTCGCCGGTGACCGAGCCGACGGTGACGGTGTAGTTGTCGATGGCGGCGCCGCCGGCTGTCGCGCCGCTGACCGCCACAGCGGTGCCGACGTTCTTGGAGGCGTAGGCGCCGCCGGTGACGGTCACGTTGTCGCTGCCGATCAGCGCCGGGGAGAAGCTCCCGCCCAGATCAGACGGCGCCGCGGTGGTGCCGTCATAGACCTTGTCCGCCGCCGTCGACGAGTACGTCACCGGCTTCTTGGTGATCGTGTACGTCGTCGCCGACGGCGCCGCGGGCAGCTTGTACTTGCCTGCGAACGCCGCCTTGACCGACAGCGACCCCAGACTCAGCGTGTAGCTGCCGGCGTTGTTGCCGGTGGTGCGGGCCAGACTGTCGCCCGACACCACGTCGCCGGCGGCGTCGCCGTCGATGAGGCCGCCCACCGTGAACCCCAGGTCCTCGGTGCCGCCGTACACCCGTGTCGTCTGGGCCGGGGTGATCGTCAACACGATCAGCGCCGTCGGGGTGCCCTGCACCGGGTCGCTGAAATCGCCGGTCCCCGCAGAGTTGGTTGCCGCGACGGACACGTCATAGACCGTGCCCGCGTCGAGGTCCGAGATGGTGTAGGAGGTCACGTCGCCGACGTCCTCGCCGGTGTCGTCCGCGCCGTCAGCGTCCTGCCAGTCGCCCGCCGCCGCGTAGCCCTGGTCGCCCACCTCTCCGACCTGGGCGGTGCGCCACCGCACCCGATACCCAGACACCGCCGCGCCGCCGCTGCTGGCCGGCGCCGACCAGGTCACATTCAGGCTCTCCGCAGCGACGGCCGCCGCCGCGCTCTGGGGCACACCCGGCGCCACCGCCGTCAGCGTCCCCGTCAACGTCGCCGACACTGCGGCGGTGGCGATCTGGTAGTTGGCGGCCTTGAACTCGCCGGTGCCGGACCCGGCGTCGGCGAGGCTGTAGGTGACCGCGATGCTGTGGGTCCCGGCGGTGGTCACGGCCGCCTGCGGGAAGCTGCCCGACACGGCCAGCCCGCCGCTGCGGAACGCCGCCAGTTCCGCTGTGAGCACCCCGGTGCCGGTCGCCGCGGACGTGTCGAACGTCGCGGTGGTGGTGCCGTCCCAGTCGCGGCCCGTCACCGTCACCGCGCCGACCGCAGTGATCTGGCGCTTGGTGCTCGTCCCCGTCACCGTGACCGATGTGGGCAGCTGGTAGTTGCCGCTGTCGGTGTCTGGGCCCTCGCTGAACGAGAACTGCGGGCCGGAGATCGCGATGTTGGTGGCGGCGTCGTC
>JAPOQG010000122.1 GCA_026710865.1 Acidimicrobiaceae bacterium | reverse complement strand
GACGGAAGGTCGAGGTTGTAGCACTCCACCGCGTTGAGGCCGAGCAGGAGGCGGGCGTCCTCGATGGACACGTCGCGGAAGTCGCTCTCGAGGCGCTGGGCGGTGTGGGGCCACGAACCCTCGGGATGGGGGTAGTCGGTGCCCCACATCAACGCGTCGATGCCGTTGACGTGGCGGCGGCGGATCTCCTCCTTGCTCATCGTGGAGGCCCCGATGAACACGTTGGTGCCGAAGTACTCCGACGGCAGGCGCGAGATCAGGCCCTTCATGCGGGAGCTCATCTTCTTGATCTTGTTGCTGGCCCCGAA
Organism: Acidimicrobiaceae bacterium; assembly: GCA_026710865.1. GTDB lineage: Bacteria > Actinomycetota > Acidimicrobiia > Acidimicrobiales > Aldehydirespiratoraceae > Aldehydirespirator. Next base: position 9,749 of record JAPOQG010000122.1, on the reverse strand, counting down.
GTTCACGTCCGTCTTCCACAGCAGGTCGGCGATCCAGAACGAGCCGCACTCGACCACCGCGTAGCGCAGCCCCGGGAACCGGTCGAACTTGCCCGAGAACAGCAGCTGCCACAGCGCCCGGTGGGTCCAGAACGGCACCTCCGAGACGTACATGGCCACGTTGTCGCCGTACGAACCGAAGTCGGCCTCGCCGGAGTGGGTGTGCACCACCAGGCCGGTCTCGGCGCAGGCGGCCCACACCCGGTCGTAGTGGTCGGACCCGTAGGGCGGGAAGCCGTGCCACATCGTGGGGATCATGATCCCGGCGATGCCGGGCTTGCCGGCCAGCCACTCGATCTCGGCCACCGACTCGTCGACGTCGTGGGTGATCGGCACCAGGCCGACCCCGGCCCGCCGTGGCGGGTTGCTGGCGCAGAACTCGACCAGCCAGCGGTTGTGGGCCCGGGCGCCGCCGAAGGCCTTGCGCGGGTCGGTGATCTGGCCGGCCGAGAGCCCCGCACCGAACGGGGGCGACTCCTGGCCGGTCACCGCGTCGCCGTCGGCGAAGATCACCTCGCCGGCGATGCCGTCGGCGTCGAGCTCCTTGTCGCGCACCTCCGGGTCGTATGCGCCCCGCAGGCCGTCTGCGTTCTCGCCCTCCCACTCGGCCAGGAACTCGGCGTTGACCTCCTCCTGGACCCGCCGGTGCTCATGGCGCCCGGCCACATAGACGTCGAACTCGTCGTGCAGCGCAGAGTCGAGGTAGGGGCGGTACTGCTCGCACTGCAGTCCCGCGTGGGTGTCGCTCGACACGATCACATACGGGGCGTTCGAAATGTCGACACCCTCAGTCGGATTGGAGAAACTCATCAGCGGCACCTCCGTGCATCCTCGCCGCCGGGCGTGGCCAACTGTACCCGGCCGCGCCGACCCGTCTACAGGGCGTAGGCGGCGGGGACGGGCTTGAGGGGGCGGGCGTACCACAGCGGGCGGCGCAGGCCGCCCGGGCCGGGGGCGGGGCGGGTCATGGCCAGCCACTCCCGGTAGGCGTCGCGGGCCTTGGCCGTGTCCACCACCACATCGCCGTAGGCGTCGCCGGGCTGGGCGGGGCCCACCCGCACCCGCTGGTGCCAGCACTGCATGCCCGACACCGGGTCGGGCTGCACGCAGAACGTCAGGTTCTGGTGCACTCCGGTATCGCTCCACCAGATGCGCTCGGTGTCGGGATCGTCGCTGGCATGGCGCTCGGGCCGTCCCTTGCGCCGCAGCCGCCACACGCCCGCGTCGTTGGTGATGTCGGCGTCCCCGCCCGACCAGGAGCCCCCGCTGTTGGCGTCGAGGCGCCACCGGCCCATGTGGTGCGACGCGGCCACCACCCCCGGGCGGATCCCCTCGGTGCGCCAGGCGCCGATCACGAAATGGCCGATGCGGGTCGTGACCCGCACCAGGCCGTTGACCTCGATCCCGAGCTTCTCGGCGTCGGAAGGATGGATCCACAGCGGATGGCGGTGGCTCAGCTCCGACAGCCACTTGCTGTTGGCCGAGCGGGTGTGGATCAGCGTGGGGATGCGGAAGGTGGGCAGCAGGATCCGCTCGTCGCCCTCGATGTCGAGGTCCTCCCAGTGAACGTGCGACGGGATCCAGGTCGGGGTGGCGTACTCGGGCCAGCCCCAGTCGGCCAGCGTCTCCGAGAAGAGCTCCAGCTTGCGCGACGGGGTGGGGAACCCCTCGCGGGGAGTGCCGTCCACCGACACCGCAGGCGATCCGTCGCCCAGCCCGGCCAGCTTGAGCCCGGCCAGCTCGGAAGGCTCGCCCGACCACGCTCCCGGCGTGCCGGCCCGGCGGAAGACTCCTGAGCCGTCGACCTCGCAGCCCGCCAGAGCGCCCGGGTCGACCTCGCGCTCATAGGGCGTGTACATGTCGCCGTCGAGGGCGTAGGCGCCCCGGTCGCGCATGAACTCCAGCGGGGTCTGCCCGGCGGCGGCCGCGTCGTCGGCCAGCCCGGGCACGCCCTCGAACATGGCGGCGTAGTACTCGTCCACCGACATGGGCGTGCCGGGCCGGGCAGGGCTCTCGAACCAGCGCCGGATGCCGAGCGAGCCGTCGGGATCGATGCGCCACGACAGCTCGATCCAGAACTCGTTCTCCTCCCACACCTCCCCCGGGTTGAACTCGTGGGTGCGGGACTCGTGGCCCACCTCGTCGCCTCGGATCTCGGCGTAGCGGCGCATCACCGGCTGGCGGAAGCCGATCCAGCGGCCCGCGTGGGTCTCGAAGCTGGCCACGTCGTGGCGCTCGGCGCCCACCCCCATGGGCAGCACGTAGTCGGCGAAAACGGCCGTCTCCGACCAGGTCGGCGTGAGCGCCACATGGCACCCCACCTTGTCGGGGTCCTTGAGGGCCTCCAGCCAGCTGAACCCGTCGGGGTTGGTCCACACCGGGTTGTAGACCCGGCTGAAGTACACGTCGAGGCGGCCCCGGCCCTCGTTGAGGAAGTGGGGCAGCAGGATCGACATCTCGTGGTAGGCCAGCGGGTACTCCTGGGGCCAGTTGAGCTCGTTCCAGTGCTGCCCAGGCGGCGCCCCCGGCGGATGGGGGGCCTTGTACTTGTTCCAGCCGTTGCCGGTGGTGCCGCCCACCGTGCCGACCGAGCCGGTGAGGACGTTGAGGAAGAACAGGCAGCGGGCCGTCTGCCAGCCGCCCAGGTTGCCGGCGCCCGCGGCCCGCCAGTTGTGCGACGCGAACTTCGTGGGGTGGGCGCCGATGATCCGGGCCACCTCGATGATCTGGTCCGCGGGAACGCCGCAGACCCGCTCGGCCTCCTCGGGGGTGTAGGCGGCGTAGTCCTGTTGCAGGGCCGGCCCCACCGACTCGAACTCGACGGGCCGGTCGGGGTGGCGCTCGCGCAGGTAGGTCTCCCAGTTGGTCCAGCGCCGCACGAAGTCCTTCTCCCAGGCGCCGGCGGCCAGCAGCAGGCGGGCGATGGCCAGCAGCAGGAAGGGCTCGGTGCCGGGCCAGGCCGGCAGCCAGAAGTCGGCCTTGGCGCCGGTGTTGGACAGCCGGGGATCCACGCAGATCACGGTGGCGCCCTGCTGATGGGCCTCGATGATGCGCTGGGCGTGAGGGTTGAAGTAGTGGCCCGCCTCGAGGTGCGACGAGATCAGGAAGATCACCTCGGCGTGGGCGAAGTCCGACGACGGGCGGTCGTGGCCCATCCAGCTCTGGTAGCCGATGCGGGCGTTGGAGCTGCAGATGTTGGTGTGGCTGTTGTGGCCGTCCACGCCCCAGCACTGCAGCACCCGCTCGGCGTAGCCGTCCTCGCCGGGACGGCCGACGTGGTACATGACCTCGTTGTGGCGGCCCTCGGCGATGGCGGTGCGGATGCGGGTGCCGATGTCGTCGAGCGCCTCGGCCCAGCTGACCCGCTCCCACTGGCCCGAGCCCCGCTCCCCCGCCCGGCGCAGCGGATGCAGGATGCGCTCGTGGTCGTCGATCTGGTTGAGGGTGGCCGGGCCCTTGGCGCAGTTGCGGCCCCGGCTGGCCGGGTGCAGCGGGTTGCCCTCGATGCGGTCGATGCGGCCGGTGGCGTGGTTGACGTGGCACACCAGCCCGCAGGCCGCCTCGCAGTTGAAGCAGGTGGTGGGGACGAGGGTGTGATGGTGCTCCACCCGGCGGGGCCAGGCCTTGGCGTCGAGGGAGACGGTGTCGTGCCACGTCTCGTGGGGGGGATAGCTGTGCAGTTCGGCCATGGCTCGACTCCCTATGACAGGGGCACGGACTGGCCGGCCCGCACGAAGCTGTCCTCGTAGAACCACATGCCCACCAGTGCGGCCAGTCCCGCCGCCGCGGGAAGCGCCGCACCGGTGCCGGCCGCGAGGGCGGCCGCGGTGGCGATCCCGGGCACCACCAGGCCCAGCACCACCCCGCCGGCCCAGAAGCGGCGGGCGTAACGGCCCCGGGTCATGGCCTCGACGGCCGCCTCAACATGGGCGGTGCCCCGCGACACGACCTCGGCCGCGATCAGCACGCCGGTGGCGAGCAGGCCGCCGAGCAGCACCCAGCGCACCGCGTCGGGGTCGGGAACGTCCATCACCAGGTCGGCGACCGCGTGGGCGGCGCCTCCTGCGACCGCGGCCTGGGCCAGCAGCGTGGGCAGCAGCAGCGGTGTCTGCCAGAGGTCCCGACCCTCGCACTGGGCGAACAGGAAGGCGGTGTAGCCGGCGGTGGCCAGGCCCAGCAGTCCGGCCGGTGCGGCCAGCGCCTGCAATCCGGCCGCAGAGCCGGCCACCCCGGCCACGAACCAGGCCGCGCACACCGCGGCGAAGGCGCCCAGCACCCAGGCTCCCTTGACCAGCCACGAGCGGCGGTTGCTCCGGGTGAGCAGGTAGTAGAAGCGCTCCGGGCGTTTCAGGTCACCGACGAGCAGCGCGCCCGTCGCGGCCAGGAACAGGCCCGCGACCACCGGCGGCATTACCCCGACCGCCGCCTGCGAGCCGCTGTGGCCCAGCAGCGCCAGCAACGCGGCCACCGCCATGACGCCGGCCGCGACCGCCTTGGTGACGAGATAGGTCGACACCTTGGCCTTCCAGGTCATCTGGTGGGCGGTCGTGTAGGCGGTGCGGGCCACCACCCCGTGACCGTCGGGCTCGGCCGTCGGGTGCTGGGGCGTGGTGTCGGCCCAGATCATGCCGTCGGACGCGATGGCGGTGCGCAGCGGGTCCAGAGACGCCTGGTCGGCGCCGCGGTAGTGGACCTTGGGCAGGGTCTGCTGCTGGGGGGCCCGCACCGCGGTGTCGCTGCGGGCGATGATCTTGGTGGTCGGGTCGTCGGGGTCGTCGAGGTCGGCCACCTTGATGGCGTGGGTGGGGCACACCACCACGCAGCTCGGCTCGAGGTCCTGCTCGATGCGGTGGTTGCAGAAGTTGCACTTGTTGGCGGTGTTGGTCTCGGGGTTGATGTAGATGGCGTCGTAGGGGCAGGCGTTCATGCATCCCTTGCAGCCGATGCAGTTGCTGTCGTCGAAGTCCACCACACCGTTGGCCGCCCGGAACAGGGCGTTGGTGGGGCAGATGGTGATGCAGGGGGCGTCGTCGCAGTGGTTGCAGCGCATCACCGAGAAATGGCGGTTGACGTTGGGGAACGCGCCGGTCTCGATGTACTTGACCCAGGTCCGGTTCACGCCCAGGGGCACGTCGTGCTCGCTCTTGCATGCGACCGTGCAGGCGTGGCAGCCGATGCAGCTGTCGCTGTCGAGGAGGAACCCGAGCCGGGTCACGAAACGCTGGCTCCGGCGGCGCGGCGCGAGCGGCGGTGCACGCCCGCGCAGAGCAGCTGCACCAGGTGGTCGAAGGTGTCCTCGGGGTCGTGGGGCAGGGGGTGGCCGTCCCCGGACTCGAGATGGCTGAAGCCGTGGAACGCGCTGCGCAGGGTGCGGGCCGCGTGGACCCGGTCCTCCTCGGTGAGGTCGTAGCCCCTCAACACCTGGCCCAGCACGCCCAGGACCCGCTCGACCGCCCCTTCGAGCTCGGCGTCGCCCGCGCACGGGTAGCGGTCGGTGGCCGCGTATATGCCGGGGTGGTCGCGCACCATCTTGCGCCAGGCGTGCCCCACGGCGGCCACCGCGTCGTCACCGGAGAGCCCGACCGCGGCATCGGCCAGCCGTTGGGCCAGGATCTCCCGGCCCCGCAGGCTGAGGCTGCGCAACAGGTCGTCGTAACCCTCGACATGGCGGTACAGGGCGGGCTGCCGCACGCCGAGAGCGTCGGCCACGCGGGTGAGGGTCAGCTTGTCGAGTCCCTCCGCGTCGGCGATCTCGGACGCCGCGTCTATCACCCGGTCGGCATCCAGGGGCCGCCGAGCGGCGGGCGGGCTGTTCTCGATTGCCGTCATGATGCTCCCGCCGGTCTTCGCTTCCCCGATGGATGCAGCCACCGGGATCACCTTCGAAGCCAAGTTAGCAGCCATACCGGATTAGTTATGGTCGGCTGATTGCCTGGCAGGCCGCAATGGTGGCCACGGTGACGATGTCGTCGGCACTGCAGCCCCGCGACAGGTCGTGGATCACGCCCGCGGCGCCCTGCAGCAGCGGCCCGAAGGCCTGGGCGCCGGCCAGCCGCTGGGTGATCTTGTAGGCGATGTTGCCCGCCGAGAGGTCGGGGAAGACGAACACGTTGGCCCGGCCCGCCACCACCGATCCCGGCGCCTTCGTAGCGGCCACCTCCGGCACCCACGCCGCGTCGAACTGCAGTTCGCCGTCCACCGCGAGTTCCGGCGCTCTCGAGCGGACCAGCTCGGTGGCGGTCCGCACCAGCGCCACGGCGGGCCCGTCGGCGCTGCCCTTGGTGGAATAGGACAGCATGGCCACCCGGGGCTCGTCACCGGTGAGCTCGGCATGGGTGGCCGCGCCGGCGACGGCTATCGACGCGAGCTGCGCGGGATCGGGCTCCGGAACGACCCCGCAGTCGCCGTAGGTGATCGCGGTGCCGTCGGGCAGCACGAACATGAAGCTGCTGCTGATGAGATCGATGCCAGGAGCCGTTCCCAAGCAGAACAGGGCTGCCCGGACCACGTCGGACGTCGGCCGGGTCGCTCCGGCCACGCAGGCGCCGGCCTCCCCTGCGGCCACCATGAGCGCCGACACATGGAGCGGGTCGTCCAAGTCGATGCGCTCGCGCCAGGCCGAGGTCTCAGCGAGCGCCCTGACCGCGGGCGACCGGAACGGCGCGGCCGCGCCGACCAGCACCGGGTCGGCCAGCCCCTCCGCATCCAGGGTCCGGGCCGCGGCCGCGGCCCGCTCATCGCCGCCGTCGGCCAGCACGACACGGACGCGCGCCGATCGAGCCGCGGCGCGCCACCTCTCGACGATCGGGTCGGAGCCCGGCGCCGAGGGTCGCGTCAACCCTTGCCCCGCCAGGGGATGAGCCGCTTCTCGGCCATGCGCATCATCACGTCCATCGTCACTCCGAGGATGCTGATGACGATCACCGCGGTGAGCATCAGGTCGAGCCGGAAGAACTGACGAGCCTTGAAGATCGTGAATCCGAGCCCTGCACTGGCACCGAGCAGTTCGGCCGCCACCAGCGTGCCCCAGCACACTCCGATCGCCACCCGCAAGCCGGTGAAGATCTCAGGCAGCGCGTTGGGAAGGATCACGTGGCGCAACACCTTTGCCTTCGAAGCGCCCAGCGAGTAGGCGGCGTGGACCTTGGTGGTGTTCACCGCCAGGACCCCCGAGCGGGCCGCGATCACCATGATCCAAATGGCCGCGAACAGCAGCAGGTTGACCTTGCCCTCCTCGCCGATGCCGAACCACACGATGAACAGCGGGATCAGCGCCAGCGGGGGGATGGGCCGCAGCAGCTCGACGACGGGATCGAAGATGCCCCGCCATCGGCTCGACAGGCCCATCGCCAGCCCGATCGGCACGCCTATGGCCACCCCCCAGAAGAGGCCCTTGGCCAAGCGGCTGAAGCTCAGCCACAGGTGCTCCCACAGGGTGGAGTCGCTGTAGCCGTTGCGGGCGAAGTCCCAGGCGGCGTTCCACACCTGCCCCGGGCTGGGCAGCGTGGACTCGCTGAGCCACTGCGTGTAGGAGCAGGCTGGAAGCGCGGGGAAGTTCTGGGGATCGTCAGCGAAGTACGTGTCTCGGGCGCCGGCCGCGAACGCGGTCGGATCCTCGGCGAAGGCCTCGCAGTCGCGCAGCAGGTTGCGCTGGGCGTAGCTCTCGTCCTCGGAGAGCCGGTTGGCGCTCACGTCGGCGCCGTAGTCGTGCCACTCCTGGGGCAGCCCCCAGACCTTGGTGGCGACGAACCACATCCCCACTATCACGATCAGGCTGATGATCGTCCACGCCAGCGCTCCGCTCACCTCGGAGGCGTCGCCGAAAGTCACCGTCTTGCGGGCGCTCGCGCCCTTCTTCTGGAACAGCCAGTTGAAGGGCCAGTTCACCAGCCGGTTCTGCTGCTCGATGTTCTCTTTGAGGGCGTGTCCGCCCGGTCCCTCAGCCATGAGCGTTCTCCCCTTTCGTCTCGTCGTGTTCCATCAGGCGCCCGCCGTTCCCATTATCTGCTCCTCCATCTCCCAGATCATCGACAGGATCTCCTCGCGGGTGCGGATGAACTCCGGGGAGTTCTTGAGCTCGCGGGCATCCGCGGTGAGAGCCTGTTTGGCGAAGGGCAGGTCGTAGACCTTCTCGATCCGGCCCGGCCGGGGCGCCATCACGAAGAGCTGGTCGCCGAGGTAGAGCGCCTCCTCCACGCTGTGGGTCACCAGCACGATGGTCTTCCCGGTCTCGTTCCAGAGGTCGAGCACTAGGCGTTGCATCTTCTCGCGTGTCAACGCGTCGAGCGCGCCGAGGGGCTCGTCCATCAAGATGAGCTTCGGGTCGTTGGCCAGGCAGCGGGCCAGCGCCACCCGCTGCTGCATTCCGCCGGACAACTCATAGACGGCCTTCTCGCCGAAGTCCTGCAGACCGACGATCTTCAGCAGGTCCTGCACCGCCTCGCGCGACGCGGGGCGGGAGCGGCCGTTCATGCGGGCGCCGAAACCGACGTTGTCGTTGACGGTGAGCCACTCGAACAGCGCGCCCCGCTGGAACACCATGCCGCGGTCCTGGCCGGGACCGGTGATCGCCTCGCTGCCCATCTTCACCTCTCCGGAGGTGGGCGCCAGGAACCCGGCCAGGATGTTCAACAGTGTGGTCTTGCCGCACCCCGAAGGCCCGAGCAGGCTGAGCAGCCGGCCCGGCTCCAGCGTGAACGTCACGTCCTTGAGCGCCTCGACCGAGCCGCCATCGGGCAATTCGTAGATCATGCCGAGGTCCTGCACGATGAGGGCCTGCTCGGTCTTGGACTCCCGGGCCACCTCCACCTTGGACCGATCGAAGCGCACCTCGGGGCGGGCCAGGCCGAACCAGGCGCGCCCCAACATCAGCACCGTCCCGATCAACACCAGGTACGGGATCGAGGAGTCCTCCCTCTGCTGGAAGGCCAATGCCGCCGCGACGAGGCTGGCCGCGGCCAGCACCAGCCAAACGGGCTTCGTCATCGAGAGCCTCTTCGCCTCGTCGGCTCGCCGGTACAGCAGCAGCACCCCCAGCAGGGCTGCGCCGCCGATCAGCGCAACGGCCGGCTGCCACGGCGAGGCGGTGTCGCGGAACAGCAGCACGACCCCGCCGCCGAACGCCACGATGCCCATGATCTGGCCGATCAGGACCATGCCGTCGCTGGGCTGGGCGGGCACGCCCGCCTCCTTGAAGCGGCTCGACGAGTTGAGGATCAGGTCGACCGTCATCGCGACCGCGGCTAACGCCGCCGCCACCAGCAGCACCACGCTGAGCCAATATGCGCCCCGGGCGATGACAAGGGTGACCAGGTCGTAGACGTCGGCCAAGAACTGTACGAGGTTCTCCATGGGCGGTTACCCCTTCTAGGTGATGGGGTTCCTGCCGGGCAGGCGCCCGGCAGGAACCCTGTGTGTCTCGGAAAGTTAGCCCCGACGAGCCGGGCGGCCCGAAGGGACCGATCGGTCGGTCAGTCGACCGCTTCGAGGAAGCTGGTGTCGACGAAGCTGTCGTAGCTGGCCAGCGAGGTGTCGATCTCGCCCTGGGCGACGAAGAAGTCCATCTGCTCCTTCATGGTGGCCTGCACGGTCCCGCCGAGCCACGCCTCGGACAGCTGCACGTCCCTCTCGGGGAACGAGAAGGCGTCGAGCAGCGCGATGGTGGACTCGCGGTCCATGCCGGCGGCCCCCGCGATGACGTCGATGAACGG
>JAPOQG010000222.1 GCA_026710865.1 Acidimicrobiaceae bacterium | reverse complement strand
GCTCGGGGGTCGGCGGCTCCGGCGAATGTGCCCTGGGCCGTGACCTCGATGATGTGGGCATGGCCGTAGGTGTGGGGTGACTTGTCGCGGAGCTCTGTGTTGTGGCCTCGGGCCGCCAGGGACTCGTGCCAGCCGGTGGATGGATCCTCCACCAGCACGCGGCGGCCGTGGCCGGGACGCCAGGTGGCGAAGCCGGCGTCGCGGTCGTCGGGGGCCAGCACCCAGCGGGGCGCTCGGATGGCTTCGCCCGGCGATTGGCCGAGCCCGAGCGTGCGGGTCAGCAGCTGCAGCAGGATCTGGGGCTGGGAGTCGCCCCCCATCGTGCCGATCACCTGGCGCAGCGAGCCGTCGGGGTTGGTGACCAGCGCCGGCGACAGGGTGTGGGGCGGGCGGCGGCCCGGCCCGTACTCGGCGGGATGGCCGGCCACCAGGTTGAAGCCGAGGCCCCGGTCGTGCAGGAAGATCCCGGTGTCTCCGGCCACCAGCAGGGCGCCGAAGCCGTTGGCGTTGGAGTTGATGAGCGACACTCCCATGCCGTCGCCGTCCACCGCGCACAGGTAGGTGGTGTCGCCCGCCGCGGCCGGCGCGACCACGTTGCCGGCCCGTTCGGGGTCGATGGCGTCACGCCGGGGACCGAGACGGGCCGGGTCGACCAGCGCCTGGCCGTCGGCACCCTCGTACAGCGCCCGCACCCTGTCGTGGGCGGCCTGCGATGCGGCCTCGATCAGCAGGTGGGCCCACCGGTCGTCGTCTGAGTCCCCCAGGTCGAGGCCGTCGGCGATCCACGCCCCGGCCAGAGTGAGGTAGCCCTGCGACGTGGGCGGCACTGTCCACAGCACATGACCGAACGCCTCGGCCCGTACCGGCTCCACCCAGCGGGCGACCGGCCGGGACAGGTCGTCGGGGGTGTACTCCCCCGCACCGAGCGCCACCAGGCCCTCGCCGAACTCGCCGCCGTAGAAGCCGTCGCGGCCGTGCTCGACGACGGCCCTGAGCGCTCGGGCCGAGCCCGGCCGACGTACCACATCCCCGGCCCGCAGCCCGCCAGCGATGTCGGTGTTGCCCTCCACGCCGGTCACCTCTCCGGCCCGCTCGGCCAGCAGGGGCGAAGCCGCGAACCCGTCGTCGGCGATCCGTATGGCCTCGGCCAGCACGTCGGCCAGCGGCAGCCGCCCGTGACGGGAGTGCAAGGCCAGCCAGCCGTCCACTGCGCCGGGCACTGGAACAGAGGCCACGTCGCCGTGCAGCGGCATCTCGTCGCAGCCCTGCGCCCGCAGCCGGTCCGGGTCAGCCCCGGACCCGGCGAAACCGGCGGCGTCGAGCGCGACCGGAGGGCCGCTGCCCCCGTCGTGCACGAGCGCCCACACGTCACCGCCGGGCCCGCACATGTGGGGCGATGTCACCGCCAGCACCGCATTGGCCCCCACCGCAGCGTCCGCGGCCGATCCGCCCCGCCGCAACAGGTCCACCCCCACGCCGGTGGCCAGGTGATCGATGGTCGAGACCATCCCCGACACGGAAGTACGGGTCACGGCGGAAGGAAGTCGAGACATGCAACCCAGTGTTGCCCGCGCCTCGCCAGTTCGCGCCATCGTGCCACGGCAGACCCGAACATGTCAGCAGGGTGGGCCAACGGCGTCGTCAAAGCGGGAAGGATCTCCGCGTGAAATCGGGAACAATATTCGCGTAGCACCGGGAACGAAAGCCGAAATCGGCAGCGCTGGCGGCCGCATCGTCGGAATCGAGATCAAGGCCTCCGCCAGCGTCGGCCGATCCGACGCCCGTCACCTGGAGTGGCTGAGCGGGATCATGGGCGACCGGTTCGCGGGCGGCGTCGTGCTCCACACCGGCCCGGACACCTTTGAACTCGCCGACCGCATCATCGCCGCACCGATCTCAACGCTGTGGACATAGCGGTGCCAGTGGGCGCGCCGAAGACGCGGACGGCCGGAGGCCCGGCCGCCAAAGGCCGGGATCCGGTCGGCGGCTAGGCGACGCCGGCGGCGTTCAGGGCCCGCTCGGTGAGCACCCTGGCCAGGTGGCTGCGGTACTCGGCGTCGGCGTTGAGGTCCTCGGGGGGCTCGAGCCCGTCGGCGGCCACCGCAGCCGCCTCGGCGGCTGAGGCGCCGCCGGCCACCGCAGCCTCCACTCCGGAGGCCCGGACGGGGGTCGAGCCCATGTTGACCAGGCTCACACCGGAGCCGCCGCCGGCGACGGCCACCCCGACGATGGCCCAGTCCTGGGCCCGCCGGTTGAACTTCTGGTAGTTCCAGCCGCCGGTGCCGGCCGGCACCCGCACCTCGGTGATCATCTCGTCGTCGGCCAGGACCGACTCGAAGTACCCGGTGAAGAAGTCGCCGGCCGCGACCTCGCGCGACCCGCCCGGACCCTGGGCCACGATGGTGCCGCCCAATGCCAGCACCGCTGCGGGCAGGTCCGACGCCGGGTCGGCGTGGGCGAGCGTGCCGCCCAGCGTCCCCCGGTGACGCACGGCAGGGTCGCCCACCAGGGCGGCCACCGACGCCAGCATCGGGCAGGCCTCGGCCAGCTCGGCCGAGTGCTCCAGCTCGCTGTGGCGGGTCAGCGCCCCGATCGACACCGTGCCGTTGCCGGTGCGGATGTAGCGCAGGCCGTCGAGACGGCCCACGTCCACCAGCACGCTCGGCGTGGCCAGCCGGTACCGCATCATCGGGATCAGGCTGTGGCCCCCGGCCAGGAGCTTGGCGTCGTCGCCGTGCTGGGCCAGCAGCGCAATCGCGTGGTCGGCCGATTCGGCCACCTCGTAGTCGAAAGCAGCGGGAATCACGACGCACCTCCTTGGGCATCGGCGATGGCTTTCCAGACGGTCTGGGGCGATGCGGGCATGTCCACATCGGTCACGCCCAGGTCGCGCAGTGCGTCCACCACGGCGTTGATCACCGCAGGGGCGGCCGCAATGGTCCCGGCCTCGCCCACGCCCTTGACCCCCATCGGGTTGGTGGGGCTGGGCGTGGCGTGGCTGTCGAGCCGGAAGCGGGGCGCCTCCGCAGCCGACGGCACCAGGTAGTCGGCCAGGTTGGTCGACACCAGCTGGCCGTCGGAGTTGTAGACGGCGTCCTCGTACAGCGCCTGGGCGGCGCCCTGCAGGATGCCCCCGTGCACCTGGCCCTCGACGATCAGCGGGTTGATCTGCACACCGCAGTCGTCCACCGCCACGTAGTCGATGAGGTCCACGTTCCCGGTGTCGGTGTCCACCTCCACCACGGCGATGTGGGTGCCGTTGGGGAACGTGAAGTTGGGCGGGTCGTAGGTGACGTGGGCCTCCAGGTTGGGCTCCATGCCGTCGGGAAGGTCGTGGGCGGTGAACGCCGCGAAGGCGACTCCCGCCAGCGGCACCTCGGCCTCGGGCGTGCCCCGCACCCGGAAGGTGCCGCCGGAGAACTCGAGGTCCTCCTCGCTGGCCTCCAGTTGGTGGGCGGCGATGGCCCGGGCCTTGTCGATCACCTTGTCGGTGGCCATGTAAACCGCGGTGCCGCCGACCGCCAGCGAACGGGACCCGTAGGTGTCCAGGCCGGTGGGGCTGACCGCGGTGTCGGAGTGCAGCACCTCCACGTCGTCGGGATCGACGCCGAGCTTGTCGGCCACGATCATCGACCAGCAGGTCTCGTGGCCCTGGCCGTGGGGCGTGGAGCCGGTCACCACCTGCACCTTGCAGGTGGGCGAGATCCGCACCGTGGCCGCCTCCCAGCCGCCCGCGCCGTAGTCGAGCGACGCCAGCACCCGGCTGGGCGCCAGACCGCACATCTCCACATAGCTGGAGAAGCCGATGCCGATCCGCTTCGACGACCCCCCGGCGACCCGGCGGGCCTGGTCGGCCCGGCGGGATTCCAGCCCGGCCAGCGCGACCGCCTTGTCGAGCACGGCCTGGTAGTCGCCGCTGTCGAAGACGAGGCCGGCCGACGACGTGTACGGGAAGGCGTCGGCGCCGATGAAGTTGCGGGCCCGGATCTCCTCGGGCGACACCCCCACCGACACCGCCAGCGAGTCCATGGCCCGCTCGATGGCGTAGGTGGCCTCAGGGCGGCCCGCGCCCCGGTAGGCGTCGGTCGGGGTCCGGTTGGTGAACACCGCCGTGCACTCGAACAGGTAGAGACCGATGTCGTAGCAGCCGTGGTACAGGAACCCGCCCAGCAGCGGCACGCCCGGCGTGACCAGCTGGAGGTAGGCGCCCATGTCGGCCAGCAGCTTCACCCGCACCGCCTGCACCTTGCCGCCGGCGTCGGCGGCCAGCTCGATGTGCTGCACCTGGCCCCGGCCCTGGATGGTGGACGTGGCGCCCTCGCTGCGGCCCTCGGTCCAGCGCACCGGAGCACCCCGCTGCATCGCCAGGGCGCTGCACAGGATCTCCTCGGCGTAGACGTTGAGCTTGCAGCCGAAGCCGCCGCCCACCGACGGGGCCACCACCCGCAGCTTGTTCTCGGGAATGCCGAGGACCACCGCAGTCATCACCTTGAGAATGTGCGGGATCTGGGTGGCCGAGTACAGCGTGAGCTCGCCCCCGGCCGGCGACGGGACCGCCGCGCAGCCACGGGGCTCCATCGGCGCCGGGATGAGGCGCTGCTGCAGGTAGCGCTCGCTCACCACGTGGGCGGCATCCGCGAAGGCGGCGTCCACCGCGGCGGCGTTGTCGCCCCACAGCCCCCACGTGTAGCACTCGTTGGACTCCAGGTCGGGATGGACCAGCGGCGCGCCGTCGGCCACCGCGTCCTCTATCTCGACCACCGCCGGCAGCGGCTCGTAGTCCACGACGACCGCGGCCGCGCCGTCGGCGGCGGCGTAGCGGGAGTCGGCCAGGACCACCGCCACCGCGTCGCCCACGTACTTGGCCGTGCCTCGGGCCACCGGCAGGTGGGTCGGGTTCTTCATGTCGGGCGTGACCGGCCAGGCGCACGGCAGGGCGCCCTCGCCCCACAGCGGGGCCAGGTCGTCGCCGGAGAGCACCTCGTTGACGCCGTCGATCGCGAGCGCGGCCGAGCCGTCGATGCCGACGATGTCGGCGTGGGCCTCGGTGGAGCGGACCACGCCCACCCAGATCGCGCCGGTCAGGGCGAGGTCGTCGATGAACTTGGCCTCGCCGGTGAGCAGGGCCGGGTCCTCCTTGCGGAGCCGGCGGGAGCCGACATGGCCGGCCGGAGCGTCCTCGGTGATGGTCATGTCAGTCACCTCCCGAGCCCGCCGCGGCCAGCACGGCGTCGACGATGTTCTGGTAGCCGGTGCAGCGGCAGAGGTTGCCCTCCAAGCCGTGGCGCACGCCGTCCTCGTCGAGGCCGGAGTACTCCTCGACCAGCGAGATGGCGGCCATCACCATGCCCGGGGTGCAGTACCCGCACTGCAGGGCATGGTGCTCGTGGAAGGCCTGCTGCATAGGGTGCAGCGTCCCGTCGGCGTCGGCGACACCCTCGATGGTGGTGATGTCGGCGCCGTCGGCCTGCACCGCGAACATGGTGCAGGATTTGGCGGATTGGCCGTCCACCAGCACCGTGCACGCACCGCAGCTGCTGGAGTCGCAGCCGACGTTCGTGCCTGTGAGCCCGAGATCGTCGCGCAGCGCATGCACCAGAAGGGTGCGAGGCTCGACTTCGAGGCTCCGTTGGGTGCCGTTGACGGTCAGGGTCACAGCTGTCATGCGCTTCTCCCTGTTGTGGACCGGTGAGGGCAGACATCCTGTCGC
>JAPOQG010000217.1 GCA_026710865.1 Acidimicrobiaceae bacterium | reverse complement strand
ATCACGGCCGACCCCCTTGGACAGCACCCTGCAGGCTACTCGGCGCACTGAACACGCAACCTTTCGCTTCAGTTCGGTCGCTGCGACAGCTCCCACCGCGAAGTGATTCGTCTATAGACGAATATCGTGCGCCCGCTCTCACCGACATCGACCGGGTGTTCGAGCAGACCAGGGCGACACAGCCACAATGAGCACAAGACAGTTGGCCGCTCGGACACGGCACGGAGGCGCAAGCCATGGAACCCCGGATCAGCATCATCACCCTCGGAGTCTCGGACCTCGGCCGCTCCACCCGGTTCTACCGCGACGGGCTCGGATTCCCCGAACACGACGAGGGAGGCGACGAGATCACCTTCCTCGCCCTCACCGACCAGTTGCTGGCGCTCTACCCGAGGGACGCCCTCGCCGACGACATCGGCCGGCCCGACCAGAAGGGCACGCCCCAGCCCGCGATGCACGGATTCACCATCGCCCACAACGTGGCCACACCCGCCGAGGTGGACTCCGTGCTCCAGGCGGCGGCTACAGCGGGGGCTCACATCGTCAAGCCCGCCGCCGACACCTTCTGGGGCGGCTACTCCGGGTACTTCGCCGATCCAGACGGCTTCCTGTGGGAGATCGCCACCGGCTCCGGCCTGCCCGTAGAACCAGGCTCCGACTAGCGGCCAACCCACCGGGCACCAGCCAGCGAGCGCCGACCAGGGGACAACCCCACCCGCCGCCGGCGCCACAGGCGGCCAGCGAACGGGACGAGTGCGTATGTGTGTGGGCCGGGGAGGATTCGAACCTCCGTAGGCTGAGCCGACGGGTTTACAGCCCGTTCCCTTTGGCCTCTCGGGCACCGACCCAAATCGGCCCGCACGATACCATCGCAGGCCGAAATCCCGTCCCGCATCCCCTAGACGATTGGCTGACCATGCCCACCTTCGACGTAGTGAGCCGGCTCGACATGCAGGAGGTCCGCAACGCAGTGGACCAGGCCGCCCGCGAGGTGAGCACCCGCTACGACTTCCGCAACACCGGGACGTCGATGGTGCTCGGCGACGGCACCATCACGCTCAACTCCTCCACCGAGGACCGGCTGGCCGCGGCCCGACAGGTGCTGGAGGAGAAGCTGGTGCGGCGCAAGGTGTCGCTCAAGGCCCTCGACTACGGCAAGGTCCAGGAAGCCGCCGGAGCCACCGTGCGCCAGGTGGCCGGACTGCGGGCCGGCATCTCGTCGGACCGGAGCCGGGAGCTCAACAAGTTCATCAAGGGCCTCGGCATCAAGGGCGTGCAGTCGTCCACCCAGGGCGACCAGCTGCGGGTGCAGTCCAAGAAGCGCGACGACCTGCAGGCCGTGATCTCGGCCCTCAAGGAAGCCGACTTCGACGTCCCCCTCCAGTACGTCAACTTCCGCGACTGACAGGACCCCGGGTGAACAGAAACCTCCGGGACTGACAGGAATCCCCGGGCGAACAGAACCTCCGCTACTGACAGCAACCCCCGGGTGAACAGAAACCTCCGGGACTGACAGGCATCTCCCGGATACTTTAGGGTAGTGATTCCAGTTTCATGCTATTATCATGTTGTTCATGCAGCACTCTCGATTGCACGAACCTGCCGAGGGCTCCGCAGGGCCCGGGACTTCCGTGATGACCCGCACCAGCGGTAGCGTGGCGCCCGTGGGCGGAGCCGAGGCGGGCCACGCCATGCCCGACTATCCGTTGTCGTTGCCCATTCCGGACGACTACGACTGGGAGGACGACTTCGACTTCGCGTCGGGCGACGAACTGCCCGAGGAGTGGAAGTGGCCGGACCTCGGGTCTGCCGCTGCCGACGACGAGCCGCCGGGCGAGCCCGACGAGGCCTGGTTCGGCGACCCCGACGCCGACTACCCAGAGGTCGTCGACTATATGAAGCGGCTGTACGCCCACTGCCAGAGCTCAGACGAGTTCGTCGCCTCGCTCAAGGGCCTCTTCCCGGACCTCGAAGAGAAGGTCGCCAAGTGGAGAGCCCTCGGGACCGAGGAGCTCGGCGACGACGAGCTCAGCACGGACGCCGACATCGCCTCTGGGAGGGGCGTCACGTACCTAAGTGGTGCGGAGCTTCTCGCGGCGATGGCGGCTCACATGACAGACCCTGCGCGTGAGTAGTTGGTGAATGCCCAGCCGCTGAGGGGCAGACATGCCCACGCATCACGAGTCCGGCCCCTTTCAGCGGGACTGGGACCGGCTGACGAAGTCTCAGCAGTCTCGCCTGCAAAGCGCTGTGGACAGGCTCGTCGCAGACCTTCGGGACATGGAGGCGGGACGACGCAGTCGCTTTCGTCCCGGCCTTCGACTCAAGGGCGTAAGGGGTTCGCCAGGCGTCTTCGAGATGACATGGGCACCAGACGGTAGAGCGACCTTCTCGTGGGGCGACGAGGTCGTCGCGGGTCAGCGGCACGTCATCTGGCGGCGCTGCGGAGGCCACGAGATCCTCAAAGACCCCTAAGCCTGAATCCACCGATGCGGTGGGGTTGAAGGGGGTTGGCGCGTCCACCAGGAAGGCCTCCTGACATGGGAGAATGCTGTTTGCAATGACGGTCATTCCGGCCATGTGAGGAGGCACTTCCTGTGAGCAGCGTACCTGGT
>JAPOQG010000044.1 GCA_026710865.1 Acidimicrobiaceae bacterium | reverse complement strand
TGAGGGCAACACCGACCACGCTTTGACGTTGACGGCGACGTTGAGCGAGACGGCCACGAGCAACGTGACGGTGACCGTCACCCGCCAGAGCGCCTCGACGGCGACCGCGACGGACGATTACACGCTGGCCGCTTCGATCACGGTCTCGTCGGGCGCCACCGCGGGGTCGGCGACGTTGACGATCAAGGGCGACCGGATCGATGAGGGCACCAGCGAGACGCTGGTGCTCGGTGCCACCGCGGCGGGTCACCAGGCCAGCGCGGACCTGACACTCACGATCACTGATGACGACCGGGCGGGGGTGACGGTGAGTGAGACGACGCGCTCGGTCGAGGTGGGCGACACGGCCACCTACACGGTCAAGTTGACTTCGCAGCCGACGGCGAACGTGGCGGTCGCGGCGACGAGCAGCACGACGACCAAGGCGACGGTCACGCCTGCGACGCGCACGTTCACGGCGGCGAACTGGAGCACGGCGCAGACCTTCACGGTGCGCGGCGAGGCGGCGGGCACGTCGACGATCACGCACCGCGCGACCAGCACCGACACCAAATACCCGTCGTCGCTGGCTATCGGGCAGGTCGCGGTGACGGTGACCGCCGCGCCGGCCGCGCCGGCGGCGCCGGGGGCTCTGATGGTGGACGCGGGCACCGAGAAGCTGGAGTTGACCTGGATGAAGCCGGCGGGTTCGGTGACGAGCTATGAGGTGCATTTCACCTCCGCTGACGCGCTGGTGGGGGGCGACAATGTGCAGAACGCCGATGCGGCGTCGGGCAACGATGCGGCGGTGAAGTGGGTGGTGTCGAGCCGCGGTGCGCTGGGCACGGCCGCCAAGCACACCCTTTCGAGTTTGACTGCGGGCACGCTGTATCGGGTGCGGGTGCGTGCCGTGAACGCGGTGGGCAACGGTGCCTGGGTGTTCGCCACGGGCACGCCCACGGCGCTGCCGTCGATCACGCTCACCAGCAACGACACCGACAGCCGGCTGTCTGAGAGCGGCTCGGTGACGCTCACCGCGACGTTGAGCACCGCCGCGGGCGCCGACGGGGTGACGGTCACCATCGCGCGTCAGAGCGCGTCGACGGCGGCGGTGACTTCTGACTATTCGCTGTCGTCGGCGACGATCACGATCTCCTCAGGCGACAGCGCGGGAACGGCGACGCTCACGGTCGTCTCCGACGACGTGGACGAGAACGACGAGACGATCGTGCTGGGCGCCACCGCGCCGGGCCACAACTCTGGTTCGTTGACGCTCACGATCGTCGACGACGACAACGCCGGGGTGACCATCAGCGAGACGGCGCGCACCGTCGAAGTCGGCGAGACGGCCACCTACACGGTCAAGCTGACTTCGAAACCGACCGCGAACGTGTCGATCGCCGCGGCGAGCAGCGCGACGGCGAAGGCGACGGTCACGCCCGCGACGCGCACTTTCACACCGGCGAACTGGAGCACGGCGCAGACGTTCACGGTGCGCGGCGTGGCGACGGGCGCGTCGACGATCACGCACCGCGCGACCAGCACCGACACCAAGTATCCGTCCTCGCTGGCTATTGGGCAGGTCGCGGCGACGGTCACCGCGTCGACGAAGACCTATGAGATCACCGCGACCGCGACGGTGGCTGAGGACGTGTCGGGCGGCAACGTGGCGTTGACGGTGACACTGGGCCGCCCCGCACAGGGTGCGAGCGGTCACACGCTCACGGTGACCTACGCCAACCAGGGCACCACCACCAACCCGGATCGGGGAACGGCGCCCACCTCGGTGACGGTCGCCCAGAACGCCACCACCGCGACACTCAACGTGGCGATCACCGACGACGATCTGGTCGAGGGCGCCGAGAAGTTCACCGTCACCATCACAAGCAGCACGTCGGGCTGGAACCCGAAGTCGACCGGCGCCAATGTGGCCACGGTCACGATCACCGACGACGACGCAGCCGCGGCCAAGATCGCGTTCGGCGCCAGCGCGGCGGCGACCGCGGCGCACACCGTCACCCTGAGCCTCCCCCCGAATCGTGGAGAGGTGGTTAGGCTGCGTTGGCTAGTTCGTAGTCTTTGGGGCTGAGCATGTTGTTGGTGGAGTGTAGGCGCTTGGTGTTGTACCAGGTGTCGATCCAGGCGGCGATGTCGGCTCGGGCCTGGTCTCGGGTCCGGTAGCGGCGCCGTGAGATCCGCTCGTGCTCGAGGGTGGAGAAGAACGACTCCGCGGCGGCGTTGTCGAGCGCGCAGCCGACGCGTCCCATCGACTGGGTGATCCCGAGCCGCCCGCACGCTGCGGCGAACGCGTCGGAGGTGTACTGGGAGCCCTTGTCGGTGTGGAAGATCACCCCGGCGACGTGGCCGCCGCGGGCTGCGGCGGCCATGTTGATCGCGGCGGTGGCGAGCTCGGCGGTCGGGTAGGTGTCGGAGGTGGCGTAGCCCAGCATGCGCCGCGAGTACAGGTCCTCGACTGTGGCGAGGAACACCGGTCCCTCGTCGGTGTCGACCTGTTTGAAGTCGCCGCACCACTTCTGGTCGGGCCCCTCGGCGGTGAAGTCCCGCCTCAGCAGGTCAGGCACCGGCGCGGCGGCCTTGTCGGGGCGGGTCAGGCCCCGCCGGCGCCGCTTGGGAGAGCGTCCTTGCAGGCCCTGGCGGGCCATGGAGGCCTCCACGGTCTTCTTGGACACCGCCAGGCCGTCTCGGCGCAGCTGGGCGCGCACCCGCGGCGAGCCGTAGGTGCCCCCCGACGCGTCGAAGCAGGCCTTGACCGCGGCGTCGATCTCTGCTCGGCGCCGCTGCGCCGGCGTCGGCGGCCGACCCCGCCACTTGTAGAACGTCGAGGGCGCCACCCCCAGCGCGCGGCAAGACACAGCATGAGGCACACCGTGATCGGTCCTCTGGGCCGCGATGAACCCTGCTGTCATCGCGTTGCCTCCTTGACCCACAGGACCACCGATCGTTTGAGCACATCACGCTCCATCTCCAGCTCCGCGCAGCGGCGGCGCAGCCGCACCAGCTCGGCCCTGTCGTCAGAGCTCAGGCCCTCGGCCTCGCCCCGCTCGATGCGGTCCTTGCGGACCCAGTTCCCCAGAACCCCCGCGCCGATCCCGAGCTCGCGGGCGATCTCAGCGATCGGCCTTCGCGTCTCCCGGACGATCCGCACAGCACCGGCTCTGAACTCCGGGTCGTACTTGCGTCGTGGCTGTGACATAGCGTCTCCTCATAGACGATGTCTCCACGATTCGGGGGGATACCCAACCCAGTCCGAGAACGGGGCGAGCGCGCAGGTCAGCAACGCGGGCCAGATGTCAGGCGGTGGGGAGCACGTAAACGTCGTGGCGAAGGCCCAGGGGTTCACGACGGGCGGCACGTCGGGGGGCTACGTCCTGTCGAGCATCACGCTCAACGTTGACGCCCATTACACGTTCTTTGACGTGTTGCAGGCGGAGCTGTGGTCGGCGGCGGGCGCGGGCGGCCCGGGCTCGAAGGTCGTGTCCCTGATCGCTCCCCAGATCCCCTCCGTGTCGAACACCGCCCCGGGGGCGCTGGTGTTCGCCGCGCCGGCGAACACGAGGCTGTCGGCGGGCACGACCTACTACGTCGTGTTGTACGCCGCGTCCTCAGACAATTCTGTAGTTCCTTTCTCGCACACCGCTTCGGACAGCGAGGACGCGGGCGCCGCGACCGGCTGGAGCATCGAGGACAACCTCTGGGAGTCGTCGGCCAGACACCCCGCGACGTGGTCGGAGAACCTCTACGACCGTGCGTTCCGTATCGCCGTGAACACGGCTGCCGCGGCGACGGTGGAGGTGCCGGTCACGATCAGCGCGCTGCCGCAGTCGAGCACGACCTTCGCGATCGAGGTGCTGACGGCGGGCGACCATCCGGCCACCAAAGACACCGACTACACCATCCCCGCGTCGGTCACCTTCGGGCCCGGCGACAACATGTCCAAGAACGTGACCCTCGCGATCACCGACGACGCGCTGGTCGAGTTCGACGAGACGATCATGTTGCGCATCGCGGCGGCCGATGACCCCGTCAACGACTTGGGCGACCACTACACGCGCCACACGAACGGGTCGCAGGCGACGGTCACCATCGCAGACGACGAGGCCCCCGCGGCGAGGGTCGCGTTCGGCGACGACGGCGGCCGCGCCGCGGTGTACACCGCCGCCCACGCCGAGTCGGTCGACCCGACAGTGGCGGTGAGCGTCACCGCGCTGCCTTCGGTGTCGACGACGTTCGTGATCGAGGTGAGCGGCGGCACCGCCACCGAGGGCAGCGGCGACGACTTCCGCATCGCCACCAAAGCAGTGACCTTCGGACCCTCTGACACGACCAGGACCAAGAACCTGAGCATCGACTTCAACGACGACAGCCTCGTGGAGGACGACCAGACGATCATGCTGCGCGTCGCCGCGGCCGGCGACCCCGCCACCACAGTCGAGGACCTCTACGGCCGCCACGCCAACGGCTCACAGGCAACAGTCACCATCGAAGACGACGAAGCCGACGAGGCGAAGGTCGCGTTCGGTGCGAACGCGGCGGCGACCGCGAAGCTGACGCGCACGCCCGGCGAGGAGTCGGGCTCGCTGAGCGTGCCGATCACGATCAGCGCCGCCCCCGAGCAAGACACTGCTTTCACCGTCGCGGTGTCGGGCACAGCCACCCAGGACAGCGACTACACGATCGCGGCGGAGACGTTCACCTTCACCAAGACCAGCGGGTTGACCCAGAACCTCCAGGTCACGCTCACCAACGACATGTTGGTCGAGGACGACCAGACGATCGAGCTCGAGATCGCGTCGGGCACGGGCTTTTTCTCCAAGTACCAGCGCGACGCCCTGGGCAAGCTGGCTGTGGTGACGATCGACGACGACGAGTCCGAGACGGCCAAGATCGCGTTCGGCACGAGCGCCGCCTCGACCGACGGGCACACCGCGGCGGTCGCTGAGACCGTGACCGGCGGCGACTTGAGTGTGCCGGTCACGATCAACCATCTCCCCGAGAGCAGCGTCACCATCGCCGTCGAGGTGCTCGACGCCAGCACGGCCCGCGACGCCGACGACGCGAACAACGCCACCGGCAACCCGAAGGATTACACGATCGCGACGAAGTCGGTGACCTTCGAACCCGGCGGCGACAAGACCCAGAACCTGACCGTGAGCATCGCCGACGACGACGTGGAGGAGGACCCCGAGACGATCGAGCTGAGCATCGCCGCCGCCGACACCACCGTCGACGACCTCGGCGACTACTACCTGCGTCACGCCGACGGGGCGACCTCCGAGGTCACGATCACGTCCGAGGACGCGGTGTCTGAGGTGGTTTTGTCGATGACGTTGGCACGCCAGCCCGGCGGGGACCGGGCCTATCTGGCGTCGGAGGGCACCCAGGCGACGGTGACCGCCACCTCCGACATCCCTGTCGGTCCCGGCGGGTGGGTGGTGACTGCTTCGTCGCCGCTGCGCTACCCGATGACCCAGGGTCCGATCTGTGCCGCCAACGGCGGTCGCGGCCAACTCGACGGATGGGCCTGCCCGAACGACTTCAGGCTGCCCCCGGCGTTCACCATCGAGGAGGGCCAGACTGCCGCCACCGCCAAGCTGACGATCGTGTCCGACACCCGCACCGAGGTCAACGAGGAGCGGATGGTGTTGACCGCCTCCGCGGCGCGCGGGACACGCGAGCTGTCCACCAACCGTTTGAGTCTGCGGTTGAGGGATTCCGGTGCGGGCCTGTCGATCGACGTTGGAGACAGCGGCCTGGAGCTTCTGCCCGGCGAGGCGGGCGCCTACCGGGTGTCGCTGCGCTCACAACCCTCCGCGAACGTGGTCATCACCCCCACTAGCGGCGACACCGACACCGCCACGGTGTCGGGGGCGTTGACGTTCACCGACACCAACTGGCAGACCCCCCAGGAGGTGACCGTCACCGCGGTCGCCGCCGGAGCGGTCACCGTCACCCACACCGTGGCCTCCACTGACAGCGTCTATGGCAGTTTGGCGTCGCCGGGTTCGGTGGCGGTGAAGGTGGCCGCGCCGGTCAAGGAGTACCGCATCGAGCCCTCCGGCTCAGGCGCCGAGGGCGACACCGTCGAGCTCGAGATCACCCTCGGCGCCCTGGCGCCCGCCGGCGGCCTGGAGTTCACCGTGGACCGCAGCCGCAACCATGCCCGCCGCTACACCATCTCGCCAGCGCCCTCCCAGGGCCCCGAAGCGAACCTCGCCGACGCCGCCGCGGATCTCGCCGCACCGGCGGCGACGGTGACCGTGGCGGTGGGCGAGCGGCGTGTCACCCTCTCTGAGGTGTTGGCCGATGACGATTTGATCGAACCTGACGAGCACTACTACGTCGAGATCTCCACCACCGCCGCGGGCTGGAACGCCGAGACACGAACCCGCAATGACCGCACTGAGCGGTACTGCCGTGAGGACGCCGCCTGCGCCAGGGTCACCATCGCCGACACCGACGCCGCCACCGCCCGCATAGCGTTCGGAGACAGCACCGCCGACGGCGCCGCCGCGCACACCGCGTCGGTCGGTGAGGGCGGCGCCAGCATCGACGTGGCCGTCACCGTCAGCGCCCTGCCCCACACCGCCACCAGCTTCGACGTCACCGTCACCGGCGGCACCGCCACCGAAGGCGACGACTACACCATCGCCACCAAGACCGTCACGTTCGGGGGGACGCCCACCACCGACACCGCCACCACCAAGAACATCGCCATCACCATCACCGACGACACCGTGAGCGAAGGCGACGAGACCATCGAACTGCGCATCGCCGCGGCCGCCGACCCGCCGGTGGGCCTCGCCGACCGCTACCAGCGCCACCCCGCCGCGTCGACCGCCACCATCACCATCACCGACAACGACGGCGCCGTAGTCCTCAGCACCGCCGGCGTGACCCTCAGACCCGGCGCCAGCGGCGACTACACCATAAAACTGGGCACCCGGCCCGCCACCGACGTGACCGTCACACCCACCAGCGACGACACCGACAAAGCGACCGTGTCCGGGGCGCTGACCTTCACCAGCGCCAACTGGGACCAGCCCCAGACAGTCACCGTCACCGGCGTCGCCGACGGCACCGCCACCATCAGCCACACCGTCAGCGGCGCAGACCCCTCCTCCCCCGCCGACCTGACCGTCGCCGACGTCGACGTCACCGTCGCAGCCACCACCACCGCGACGCTGTCGGTCGCCCCCAACCCGGTGCGCGAAGGCCAAAGCGTGACCGTCACAGTCACCCTCTCAGAAGCAGCCGGGACCACCAAGACGCTCCCCATCGTGCTCGGCGCCGCAGGCGACACCGCCGAGACCGGCGACCACGCAACCCTCGCCAACATCGCGGTCACCGCCACCGGCACCGTGTTTAGGGCCACGATCGGCACCAACCACGACACCGACACCAAAGACGAGACGTTCACCGTCGCGCTCGGCGACCTCACCGCGTTGGGCTCGCTGTCCGCCGGGTCCCCCAACTCGGCGCAGGTCACCATCACCGACGACGACCCGCCACAGGCGCTGCGCCTCACAGTACGGCCCGCCAACAACGCGCTCAACCTCACCTGGACCCTGCCCACCGGCGACGAGATCACCGGCTACACCGTCGAGTACAAGACCAGCGACGCCCCCGACACCGCCGCCACCACCCCAGAGGACCCCGCCACCGGCTGGGTCACCGTCCCCCACACCAGCACCGCCCGCACCGCCACCATCACCGGACTCGACAACGGCACCACCTACAACGTGCGCATAACCCCACAAGGCACACCCGACATCACCGGCGCAGTCACCGCCAGCGGCACACCCCGCCAACGGCAACCCACCAGACCCACAGGAGACAGCCCCACAGGAGGCGGACCCGGCGGACCCACCGGAGGCGGACCAACAGACACCGACACCGAACCCGACACCGCCGACTTCGCCGACGTCGACACCGACAACATCCACGCCGCCAACATCGCCGCCATCCACAAAGCCGGCATCACCACCGGATGCGCCACCCGACCCCAACTCAGATACTGCCCCAACCAGCCAGTCACACGCGCCCAAATGGCCACCTTCCTCACAAGAGCCCTCAAACTCGACACCGCCGGTGACCCACCCCAATTCGCCGACGTCAACACAAACAACATCCACGCCGCCAACATCGCCGCCATCCACAAAGCCGGCATCACCACCGGCTGCAGCCAAACCGGCACCCAGACCAGCTACTGCCCCAACCAACCAGTCACACGCGCCCAAATGGCCACCTTCCTCACAAGAGCCCTCAAACTCGACACCCCGACCGACCCCGTCGAGTTCGCCGACGTCAACACAAACAGCGTCCACGCCGCCGCCATCGCCGCCATCCACAAAGCCGGCATCACCGCCGGATGCGCCACCACCCCACTGCGGTTCTGCCCCAACCAGCCAGTCACCCGCGCCGAAATGGCCACCTTCCTAACCAGAGCCCTCAAACTCGAATAAGCACACCCACGGTCATCTCCGCCACTTCCGGCGCCGCGCCAACAGACCACGCCCGCCCCAAAGCAAGCTCGTCGGCGCGGTCGAACTGGCGGACATGGCCCCAGCTGAACGACCGCAGCCGCGTCCTCAAAGTAGAAGGCGCCGACACCACAGACGGCAGCACCTGTGCCGCGGACCCGGCCCGCGCGAATGCATTCCGTTTCGCAGGATCCCAGCTGCGGACGCCGCATCTGCTCGCGCCGGGTAGTGCCAGCTGACAGAGTGTTGCCAGAATGGTCAACACTCTGTAGAGTGCGCTCATGGGAAGCGCTGGCCGGGTGGCTGATGTTCTGCGCAAGGCCCGTGAGGCCAACGGTCGGTCGCTACGCGGTGCGGCGAAGGAGTTGGGGGTGGATCCGTCGTATCTGTCCCGGGTCGAGTCGGGGGAACGGCCGCCGTCGCCGGGTCTGTGTGAGCGTGCCGAGAGCCTCTATGGGCTCGACGGCGACACTGTTGCTCTGTCGGCTGGGCAGGTTCCAGCTGATGTGGTGGAGATTCTCAGGCAGCATCCCGAGTTGCTGGCTGAGATCAGGGCCAGGCATGGCCGGCGTTGCTGACGCTTACCCGCCGGGAGACACCACCGTTGAACATGTCGACGGGGATCTGCTGCAGGCACGGGCCTTCGTCCGTGCCCATCCCGACTCGCCCACCGCTCAGGCGAGGCTAGCGAGCAGCGAGATCAGCTTCGGGCATCGGCTCAGCGCCCTCGAGGCTGCCCAGCGAGTCGTAGCGCACGACACCGTCGACGCTCCGGCGCTGATGGTCGCGGCACAGATCCTTGTGGCGCTTGGCGAGGTCGCCTCCGCTCAGGAGGCGCTGCACAAACTGCTCGCAGCAGACGCCACCGGAACCGGCTCCAGAAGCGCAGCCGCGGTGCTGGCGGCGCGCATAGCCGCGCACCAGGGAGACCCGCACGAGGCGCTGGAGCTTCTATCCAAGAGTGCCACCCAGGCAGCGTTGGCTCTCAAGGGGGTCCTGCTGGTGCAGGTGGGCCGTTACCACGACGCCATACGGGTGTTGCGAGAGGCGCTGAGGGAGGTACCCGACGCCCCCGATGCTTTGGGTGCCCTCGGGTACGCATACGCAGCTGTGGGCTCCGTCGGCAAGGCCAGCCGTGCGATGACAGCCGCGGCGGTGCTTGACCCAGCTGACCGCTCAGCCGGTTTGAACCTGGCCGCTTCGCTGATCTCACAAGGCAGGGCCTCCGACGCTGTCGCGGCCGTTGACCGTCTGATCGGTTACCACCCCAACGACATCGGTCTGGAGCGCTTTGCGGCTGCGGCAATGCACGCCGACGGTGACACCGCCGGGGCGCTGCGTCGGCTCAGAAGGGCGAAGATGTCGCGGGCGGCCCGTAACGCGTCGGCTGCCCGAAGGGAGGAGCTCGGGCTCGACATCTTGTTGCTGGACATCCCGCCGTTGGCCCGGAGCGAAGTGTTCGCCGCCGCGGCTGCAGCGCTACAGCGTTGCGACCACCGCAGTGAGACGATCGCCCGCACGCTCGTTGCCACGGCACCGACGACCAAGGATCTGTCGACGCTGGAGACGGCCTACGGCGAACTGCGCCAGCACCACGACACCGCAGCGCTGTTGTTCCTTGAGAGCAAGGTGGCGTTCCTGCGCTTGGAGTTTGACCGATGCACCGAAGCAGCCGTGGAGTGGGCACATCGCGAACCATTCTCTGTTGAAGCGCACATCACCGCCACCTACATGCTGTCTCTGCACGCCGGCGACTACCGGCAGGCGGCTCAACTGGGACGGGCGGGACTTAGACGCGGCATCCACAACGACACGCTACGCAACAACGTCGCTTTCGCTCTCGCTATGAACGCGAAGCCCGACGAAGCCGCACGCTTTCTTCCCGACCCCTCAGAATACGAACCAGCACTCGCGACGGCCGGACTCATTGAGGCGGTCCGCGGCAACCTCGACCGAGGTATCGCGATGTACGAAGACTGTGCACGCCGGCTGCGCGACAAAGGACACCATGATCTAGCCGATCTCGTCGGCCTTCACCGGGTCCTCGCTGAGATCACAGCCGGTCAAACGATCCCTGAGGACCGGTTGACCGGCTTCGGGGACAGCGCAGCGGTCACCGATCCTGATCGTGCGATCGTCTGGGGCGCCATCGCACGCGAGCGGTCGCGTCAGCCATAGCGGATGCCCGAGGGCACCTCGACAGTAGAGGCAGCCAGCCGAGCAGAGGGCTGGTGTGGCAACTGGAATCGATGCCTCACATCCCTGCCACTGTGGCGAGCCTGTGGTTCTCGATCTGGTTGTGAATCACCTGCGTGGACACGCCGAACTCCTCGGCGAGATCATCGACCTGTTCACCATCCACTGTTGTCGTGCCAGTCAAATTGGAAGTTGATGGCAGTCATCAGTGCGCTACCAGCCGCGCCTGGTCGCGGCGGTCAGAGAGCGCCGTCTACGGTGATGCGAACGAGGGTGCGCTCGACGTCGCCGTAGTCGTGCACGCCGTAGTGCATGGTGCAGCGGTTGTCCCACGCCACGAGATCCCCGGGGGTCCACGAGTGGCGGTAGACGTTGTCGGGCGTCACCGACTGCGCGTGCAGGAACTCCAGGATCGGCAGGCTCTCCGCCTCGGTCATGCCCTCGAACTGGGTCATGGCCTCGCCGGGCCGGTTCAGATAGAGAGCCTTGCGGCCCGTGGCCGGGTGACGCGGCGCGATGAGGTGGTAGTGGGCCACCTCCTCCTTCTCGTTGTCGGGCAGGAGGTCGGAGATCTTGTCCATGTGCCGTACCGCGCCGACCGGCCTGGTCCCGACGAACCGGACCCGGCGACCCTCCAGGAACTCCTTCATGCCGTCGGAGAGGCGGTCGTAGGCGTTGTACTGATTCGAGAACATCGTGTCGCCGCCGACGGCAGGAATCTCCCGCCCCACCGCGATCGACACCGTCGGCGGGACCCGGAAGTGCGATCCGTCGACGTGCCATCCCTCAGACGGAGTCCTCTCCTTGCCGAAGTTGGGGATCACCGCGATGTGTGGATAACCCTCCACCGAGTTGGCCTGGTAGTAGTGGGGCAGGAACGGCTCGCCCCAGAACCGGGCCACCCGCATGTGGGCGTCGGGACTGAGGAACTGCCCGCGCACGACCAGCACGCAGTTGTCGTGGAGCGCCTCGCGGACCAGCGATCCCGTCGCCTCGTCGAAGTCGCCGTTGAGATCGACTCCGCTGACGATCGCGCCCACCGCGCCGGTGGCCCGCCGGACCTGGATGCCGCCGGTGCTGGGCTGCCGGCCGGCTGGAGCGTCGGTCGAGTCGATGGTGCTGGTCATTGACATCCTCCCCCGGAATCCCACCTGGCCCGAGGTATAGAGTACACCGTATTCCCAGGGTCTAGCGGCTGCCGCAACAAGCCCCGCAGCGCGGCGGCCGACGATCCGAGCGCACGTCCGTCGAGATCCCGAGGAGCGGCCGATGAGCAAGACCGCACGCACACGTCCGGGGCGGTTCGTGGCCCTGACCGTCCTGCTCGCGCTGATGGCGGCCGCCTGCGGCTCCGACGGCAGCGAGCCCGCCAGCGAGGCCGCCCCGCAGCCGGCGCCGTCGCAGGAGGCGCCGGCCCCGGACGAGGTCGAGCAGCCCGAGAGCCCCGCAGGTGAGCCCGCCCCGGCCGACGACGGGTCCGACGACACCGACGCCGACGAGGCTCCGGCCACCACGGCGGCACCGGACGAGGCGGACGCCTCGACCGATGAGCCGCCCGCCACCACCGTTCCTTCGCAGATCGTCCGCATAGGCGTCGCGTTCCCCGACCTGGCCGCCTTCGCGGTGCTCAACCCCGAGTTCGGCATCGGCGATCCCGAGGCGCAGGCCCTCGCCGTGGTCGACCAGTGGGCTCGGGAGGGGCTGTTGCCCCCGGGCATCGGGGTGGAGCTGGTGTTCGGCAAGTACAACATCATCAGCGACTCGGCGAAGTTGGGCGTGTGCACCTCTCTTGCCCAGGACTCCGAGGTGTTCGCCGCCGTGAGCAGCGTCAGCTTCACCGTCGGAGCGGAGTGTCTCGCCACCCGCTTCGAGATCCCCGTGATCGATGCTGACGGCGCTCCGCCGTCGCTGTACCAGCGGGGCGCGCCCTGGTTCTTCACCCTGCGGGCCGACCACGGCAAGCACTTGCGCAGCTACGTCCAATGGGCCATCGACAACGGCATGTTCGACGGCAACGTCGGGGTCTACTACGAGACCCGCCTCGACGAGGGCGTGGACGAGATGCGCGAGCAGGTGGCGGCGGCCGGCCTGGAGATCGCCTCGGAGACGGCCACGTCGGGCGAGGGCGTGGGCAGTCCCGAGGATCCCATCGCGGTTCAGCGCTTCATCGCCGACGACGTCGACCTGGTGCTCCCGATCGTCGGCGGCTCCAGCCTTGCGGGCGTGCTGGGCTTCTCCGAGAGCCAGGGGTACCGGCCCATGTACCTGTCGACCGACTACGGGGAGCAGACCGCCGACATCCAGGCGAAGACGCTGCCGGTCGAGCAGTACGACGGGGCCGTGGCGGTCACCATGAAGCGGGTCGGCGAGGTCGCCGCCGGGATGGCCAATGAGCAGGCCGAGGCGTGCCTGGCCAACTACGAGCGGTACTCGGGCACCGACATCGAGCGGAGCGCCCCGGAGTCGGGCGAGTACGGCAGCATCCTGCGGACCTGCGATCTGCTCTCACTGGTGCTCGCCGGCCTGCACGGCGCAGCCGACGACCTGACCAAGGAGAACTTCGTGGCCGCCCTCGAGAACTCGGGTGACTTCACCCCCGCGGGAGTGGCACCCGGCTCCTTCGGCCCCGGCGACCACTCGCTGGTCGACCACTACCGGGCCATCCGCTGGGACGCCGGCTGCCCGTGCTGGGTGGCCATGTCGGACTTCACGCCCCTGGTCTCCCGCGACAGCTAGCCCGACCCGGTCAGGGCTCCAACGGGGCGCCATGGTCCCGCTCCGGCAGCCCAGGACTGAATTGGGTATACTGAGTTTCGATCTTTGACCGGCATACCGTCGGTCGTTCGACATCCCAGAGGGAGGGCACCATGTCGAGAACCTGGAGGCTCGCATTGGTCGCGGCCGCCGCTGTCTTGCTGGCCGCCAGTTGCGGTGATGACGGCGAGGACGCTGTCGATGAGACGCCGGCTCCGGTCGTCGATGAGACACCAGAGCCGGCACCGGACCCCGAACCGGAGCCAGCACCCGAGCCCGAGCCCGAGCCCGAGCCCGAGCCCGAGCCCGAACCCGAACCGGCACCGGAGCCGGAGCCGGAGCCGGAGCCGGTCGACGAGTTCGACGCGGACGCCGCGGCTGCGGAGGTGGCCGCCAACGTGTCGCTGTTCTTCGACAACCTGGCCCTGGTGGGCACCGCCGAAGGCGACGCACAGCAAGCGATCATCGACGAGATGGTCGCGGTGCTCGAGGGCTCCGACCCCGCCACCGGCGAGATCTTCAAAGCCCTGGGCGGGCTGGCCGCAGGTCTCACCATCGACATGCGCGACGTCACCGTGGCCGACGAGCAGAACGCCAGCTTCGTGTTCGACCTGCTCATCAACGGCAACCCCACCCAAGTCACCGACGCAACCGGCACCGCCATCAACGAGGACGGCGTGTGGAAGATGTCCCAGCAGACTTGGGGCGCCCTCGCAGCCCTCGCCGACACCGGCGACAGCTAAGGGCGTCCGAAAATAGGTGAGAGCCTGTCGCGTCGCGGCGGTGTCATTCCCGCTCTTGTTCGCTGCGCTCACGGGCCGCTCGGGCCACGGCCTCGCGCCGTATGGGCCGCGTGGTCCCGCCCATTCGCTCGACCTCTGAGCAGGTACCGGCAACACCGAGTCCGGGGTCTGCCGGCCCCGACAGCTCACCGACGACAGATGCGCCGACCGGCGCGCGTGGGCTAGAAGTCCTCTGCGATGGTCGTAGAACCGCTCAAAGACCTCCGCGTCCTTCAACTCGACGGCGGGATCGAGGTCGCCTACTGCACCAAGGTCCTCGCCGACGCCGGCGCGGACGTGGTCTTCATCGAGCCGGCCGGGGGCCACCACCTCAGACGCCGCAGCGTCACCGGCGCAGACCTGTCCGGACGCTCGAGCCCGCTGTTCGAGTACTTGCACTGCTCCAAGCGGGGCATCACCGACCCGGGTTCCGACCTGCGAGCGCTCTACGAGCGAGCCGACGCCGTGGTGACCGACCATCTGGAGGGCACCTGGGAGTCACTGCACGAGCGGTTCCCCCACCTCAGCGCGGTCGTCGTGTCACCGTTCGGCGCCGACGGCCCGTGGGCGTCCCGCCCCGCGACCGACCTCACCCTCCAGGCCGCCTCCGGGGGCATGGCGCCTCGGGGCGCTCCCGGTCAGGCCCCGCTGATGGTGGGCGGGGATCCCAGCTACTGGTTCGCGGGCTCGGTGGCGGCGGTGACCCTGCTCGGCGTGCTGGGCCGGATGCGCCGGACCGGCGCCGGCGAGCTGATCGACGTGTCGATGCTGGAGACGACCCACCTCGAGCACGGCATGTACCCGGTGACGTTCAACTCGATGGCCGGAAGGCCGTTCCAGACCAGCCGCGGCGTGCCCGTGCCCGGCATCGAGCCGACCGCCGACGGCTGGGTCGGTTTCTTCGTCATCACCGGCCAGCAGTGGCTGGACTTCTGCGCGCTCATCGGCAAGCCCGAGTGGCAACAGGACGAGTCGCTGTTCATCGCGGTGCAGCGGAGACTGCGGGCCGATGAACTCGTCGCCGACATCCGCGACTGGACTCGCCGGCGGACCACCGACGAGATCGTGGAGACCGCGTCGCTGATGCGGATCCCGGTCGCACCGATCGGCAGTGGAGAGACGGTGAGCAGCATCGACCACTTCGTGGCCGAGGAGTGGTTCGTGCGCCATCCCGACGGCTTCGTCCAGCCCCGCCGCCCGTACCGGTTCGGGCGCGAGTCGATCGGCTCGGTGGTCCCGGCCCAGACCGTGGGCGACGCCTCGCTGATCGCCTGGGAACCCCGGGCCCGGCCCGACCACGGAGGCAGCGAGTCCGACTTGCCCCTCGGCGGCGTGCGGGTCGCGGACTTCACCGGCTTCTGGGCAGGACCGATGGCCAGCGGGATCCTGGCCGGATTCGGCGCCGACGTAATCCATATCGAGGGTCCCAGACGGCCCGACGGCATCCGGATGAACACCATCCGATCGATGGACGAGCCTCAGTGGTGGGAATGGTCGCCGCTGTTCTGCGGAGCCAACACCAACAAGCGCGGCATCACGCTGGACCTCTCGGACCCGCAGGGACACGACGCCGCGTTGCGGCTACTGGGCACCTGCGACGTGATGCTCGAGAACTTCAGTCCCCGCGTCGTCGAGCAGCTCGGATTGGGCCCCGACGCGGTGCTTGCCGCCAACCCGCGCATCGTGATGGTGCGCATGCCCGCCTTCGGCCTCGAAGGGCCCTGGCGGGACCGGGTCGGGTTCGCTCAGACCATCGAGCAGGCCTGCGGTCTGGCGTTCCTGACCGGCTACGAGGGCGAGGCCCCGGTCATTCCCAACGGCATGTGCGATCCCATCGCCGGAGTGCACGGCGCCATTGCGGCTCTGGTGGCGCTGGCAGAGCGCGACCGGACCGGCTCGCCGCAGGTGGTGGAGGCACCGATGGTCGGTGCCGGTCTGGCGGTGTCCGCCGAGCAGGTGGTCGAGTTCTCGGCTTTCGGGCGCCTGCAGCGCTCCATGGGCAACTCGTCGCCGCAGGTGTTCCAGGGTGTCTTCCGGTGCTCGGGAGACGACGAGTGGGTCGCGGTCTGCCTTCCCGACGAGGAGGCCGGCCGGGCTGCGCTCAAGGTCACCGGAGGCGGTCCCGACGGGCTGGAGGGCTGGTGCGCGTCACGGCCGGCCAACGAGGCGGCCGAGGCGCTGCGGGCCGCCGGGGCAATCGCAGACCGGGTGCACTGGGCCCACGAGGTCCTGGACAACCCCCAGCTTCACCAGCGCGGGTTCTTCGAACAGCTCGACCATCCGCTCTGCGGCCGCCACACCTACACGTCGTGGCCGGCCCGGATGAGCGCCGGACCCAGCACCTGGAATCGGGTCGCCTCACCCACCATGGGCCAACACAACGAGCAGGTTCTCGCCGAGCTGGGCTTCGACGTGGCCGAGATCGATGAGATGCGACGCCGGGGGGTCATTTCCTCGGGCGTTCTCACCGACCAGCACGGCTGGTGACCCAGCCCCCGAGAGCGACAGGGCGACGAGATTTAGTATACTCAAAACGGCCGGATCGCTATTCTGGGGGCCACGAAATGGAGTTCGACTGGGCAGAGGAGGACGTGTCCTACCGGTCGGAGCTTCAAGCCTTCCTGCAAGACGAACTGCCAGGTCGCTGGGAGGGTGCGACCGCAGTGCTGGGCTCGGCCGAGAACGCCGAGTACTCCAGACGCTTCGCCGGACTGCTCGCCGATGAGGGTTGGCTGACGCCTCACTGGCCGGCCGAGTGGGGCGGCACGGGCGCGACGCCCTGGATGCTGGCCGTGCTGGGCGAGGAGCTGTGGTCGAGAGGAGAGCCCCGGGGACCCCAGTACATGAACGTCAACTGGATCGGCCCGTCGATCATGGCCCACGGCACCGCCGAGCAGTGCGAGCGGTACCTGCCTCCCATCGCGGCCGGCGACGTGATCTGGTGCCAGGGATTCTCCGAACCCGAGGCGGGGACCGACCTGGCGTCCCTGCGGACCCGGGCCGTGCCCGACGGCGACCACTACGTGGTGAACGGATCCAAGATCTGGACGTCCTACGGCGACATCGCCGACCACTGCTACCTGCTGGTGCGCACCGACCCCGGAGCCGAGCGCCACCACGGCATCTCGGTGCTGCTGATGGACATGGACTCGCCCGGCCTCGAAGTGCGCCCCATTCCGGGGATGGTCGGCGAGCATTCCTTCACCGAGCTGTTCCTGAGCGACGTGCGGGTTCCTGCCGCCAACCGGCTCGGCCCCGAGAACGAGGGATGGGCCGTGGTGCGCGAGGCACTGTCGTTCGAGAGGGTCGGGGCTCCCCGCTGGGCCCGGGCCGCCTACGTGCTCGACGAGACGTTGCAGTGGGCCCGAGAACTGGGGCGCGTGATCGAGGAGTCGACGGTCGAGGCGGTGGGGCGGGCCAAGGCCGCCTGCGAGGCGGCTCGCATGCTGTGCTACCGGGTGATCGATGAGCGGGCGCGCGACTTGCCCCCCTCGCCCCACGCCAATGTGGCCCGGGTGGCCATGGTCCAAGCCGAGAGGCTGACAGCCGACGCGTGCGCCGCGCTGCAGGGCAACGAGATCATGCGTTACGGCTCCAGCTCGGACCTGCAGACGCGCAAGTCCCTGGCCGCCGGCGTAGCCGCGGGCACCTACGAAGTTCAGCTGAACCTGGTGGCACGCCGTCACCTCGGTCTACCCAAGAGCTGACCATGGACTTCGCGCTCAACTCCGACCAGCAGGCAGTCCTGGAGGCCGTGGGAACGCTGCTGTCGCGCCATGCCGGACCCGCCCGGCTGCAACAGCTCGGCGGCGACGAGCCCGACTACGACCACGACCTCGAAAAGCGGCTCCTCGAGGCGGGATTCCTCGACCTCGCGACGACCCGCAGCACCTGCCGTCTCGACGCGGCGCTGGTGCTCGAGGCGGTCTCGGGCGCGTTGGGGTCGTGCGCGGCCGGATGGCGGCTGCTGGTTGCGCCGACACTGGACACCGATCTGCCCGGCCCCGTCGCGCTGGTGCCCGACGGCCGCCGCGGCCCGGTCCGCTTCGCCGCCGACGCGGACGCCATCGTAGTGATCGGCAGTCCTGTGCGCCTGGTGCGGCCCGACCGCAGCATCGCCAGGGTGCGATCCCGGCTGGGATGGCCCGTCGGCGAGGTACGCGAACTGCCTGCCGGCGGGGACCTCGACGGCGTGGACCCCGCGGAGGTCCGCACCTGGGCCCGGACAGCGCTGGCGGTGGAGATGGTCGGGGCCATGCAGCTCGCCCTGGACATGACGGTGCGCCATGTGAGCGACCGGCGACAGTTCGACCGGGCCATCGGCTCCTTCCAAGCGGTCCAGCACGGGCTGGCGGAGTGCTCGGTCGCGGTCGAGGGGGCCCGCTGGCTCGCCCTCGAGGCGGCCTTCACCGGCTCTGCCGCAGCTGCGGCCGCCTCGCTAACCCACGCGGTCGACGCTTCGAGGCTGGTGTTCGGGCGGGTTCACCAGTATCACGGCGCCATGGGCTTCACCCGGGAGTACGACCTTCATCTGGCCACCATGAGACTGCTGGCACTGCGCAGCGAGGCCGAGGCCCTCGGCAGCCCAGCCGCGGCCTGCGCCGCCGAGCACTGGACCATCTGATGGGCCTCGACCTCGCCTACAGCGTAGAGCAGCAGGAGTTGGCGAGATCGGTCGACGGCCTTTGCCGTCGCTGCGGCACCGGTGCCGGCTTCACCGACTCTGAGCCGCTGCCGCAGAAGTACTGGAGCGGTCTGGCCGATCTCGGCGTGCTCGCACTGGGCACTGCCGACGGCGGCGGCGGCTCGCTCGAGATAGCGGCTGCGATGGAGCAACTCGGCGCCCATGGCGCGCCCGGGCCCCTGGTCGGGACCTTCGTTGCCGGCGCCCTGCTCGACCCCTCCGAGATGGAGCCGATTGCGGAGGGGCGCCAGCTCGCCAGCGTCGGCCAGCCGCCGCTGATGCCCTGGGCGGCCGCGGCGGAGGTCTTCATCGAACTCAGTTCGGAGGGCGCCTGGCTCTGCGAGCCTGCAACCGCGCCGGAGCCCGTCGAGACCACCGCGGGCGAGCCGTGGGGACGGGCGGAGCTCCAGCGGCTGCGCCACCTCGGCGACGGCATCTCGGCCGCGGCCCTCGGCGAGGCAGCCGCGGCTGCCTATCTAGCCAGCGCGGCCGGCCACCTCGTCGACATCGCCAGCCAGTACGCCAAGGACAGAGTGCAGTTCAACCGGCCCATCGCCACCTTCCAAGCCATCTCGCATCCGCTGGCCTCGTGCTCGGTATCGGTGACGGCGTCGCGCATCATGGCCAGGGAGGCGGCGTCGGCCATCGACAACCGCGACCCGGACGCGCCCGCGGCTGCCGCACGGGCCAGACTCTCCGCGGTCGCCTCAGCAACCGCCGCGGCCTACCAGGCCCACCAGACGTTCGGAGCCATCGGCTTCACTATCGAGGGACCGGTGGCTCACGTGAGCCTGCGGATCCGTCAACTCTCCCTCCAGCCCCTGCCCCAGGCGGCGGCCCGCACCCGAGTGCTGCAAGGGCTGGGGGTCTGACCACCGAAAGGAGACCATCCATGACCGTCGACCTGAGCCAGCCGCTAGAGGGTCTCATCTATGAGCGGCGGGACCACGTCGCCCACATCACGATCAACCGGCCCGAGCGGGGCAACGCCCTGCACGGCTCGATGATCGAGCCGATCAAGGCGATCTGGGCCGAAGTGCGCGAGGACCCGTGGATCCGCTGCGCCATAGTCACCGCGGCCGGCGAACGCCACTTCTGCACCGGGGCCGACGTCGGAGCGGTGGCGTCGCGAGGCAAGGTCAAGGCGGGCAAGGGCCCCCTGACCGACGAGGTGTTCTGGTCGCCGCGCCAGAACCGGGTCTGGAAGCCGGTGATCTGCGCGGTCAACGGCACGGTGGCTTCGGCCGGCCTGCACTTCGTGGTGGACGCCGACATCGTGGTGTCATCCAACAAGGCCACCTTCCTGGACACCCACGTCAACGTGGGCATGGTCGGCGCGGTGGAGAACATCGGTCTGGCCAAGCGCCTGCCCCTCGGCTCGGCGCTGCGGATGACGCTGTGCGGGAAGTCGTACCGCATGCCGGCCGAGCGGGCCTACCAGCTGGGGATGGTGGACGAACTGGCCGAGCCCGACGAGCTGATGAACGTCGCCGGCGAGATCGCCCAGCAGATCTGCGCCAACTCGCCGGCCGCGGTGTCGTTGTCGCAGCAGGCCGTCTGGAGCTCGATCGAGATGGGCTACCGCGACAGCCTCGAGTACGGCTGGGCGCTGCTACGGATGCATTGGGACCATCCCGATGTGAAGGAGGGTCCCAAGGCGTTCGTCGAGAAGCGGGAGCCGGTTTGGGACACCGGCGAGTCCGACGGCGAGGACTAGGCACGGACTCTCACCTGTTTCGGACGCTCCTAGGTCATGAACTTCGATCTCGGTCCTGAGCTGACGGAGTTCCGTCTGGAGGTCCGGGCGTTCCTGGAGGACTTCGGCGACATCGGAGCCTTCTTCCACCATGAGGACGACTACGACGTCGCCACCCGCCGGCTCTACCTGGCCTTGGGCGAGCGCAACTGGCTGGCCCTGGCCTGGCCGGTTGAGGTGGGCGGCGAGGGCAAGCACCCGCTGTTCGAGTTCGTCCTCTGGGACGAGATGGCCCGCAGCCGGGCCGCCCGCCCGCCGCTGGGCTCGGGAATCGTGGCCAAGACGATCATCCGGGCCGGGACCGATGAGCAGAAGGAACGCTTCCTGCCCGGCTTGCGGAGCGGCGAGATCTTCTTCTCGCTGGGATACTCCGAACCCGAGGCCGGATCCGACCTCGCCGGCCTGCGCACCCGGGCCGTCCGCCAGGGCGACGTATACCTGGTGACCGGAGAGAAGCGCTGGACCTCCGGCGGTCACCGGGCCGACTACCTGTGGATGCTGTGCCGTACCGGCACTCAGGAGAGCCGCGGCCGGGGCCTGACCATCCTGATCGTCGACCGGCGCTCGCCGGGGATAACGGTGTCGCCGTTGACCGCGCTCAGCGGGGAGCGCTTCAACGAGGTGTTCTTCGACGAGGTGGCGGTTCCGGTCCGCAACCGCATCGGCACCGAGAACGGAGGATGGGGCCTGATCGGCGAGTCGCTGGCCACCGAGCGCCACGTCCAGTTCCCGCCGGCCCGAGTACGGCGCGACCTCGACGATCTGGTGGCCTGGCTGTCCGAGCGCGGCCTCACCGCCGATCCGGTCGTCCGGCACCGGCTGAGCGACCTGGCCGTGCGGGTCGCCGAGGTGGAGGCTCTGGCCCTGGTCATGTGCGAAGCGGTGCAGGACGGCCGCGACGCCGCGGTGGAGGCCGCCGCCAACAAGCTGGCCGGCAGCGAGGTCGCGCAGGAGGTGGCCCGCCTGGCGGGCGACCTCGGCGTGCCGGACTCGGTGGTGGTCGGCCCCCAGATCGAGTACCTGTGGCGCCAGTCCATAAGCGAGACCATCGGGGGCGGCACCTCGGAGATAATGCGGGGCCTCATCGCCGGGCGAGGCCTGGACCTGCCCATGCACCGGTAGAACGGCACACCTATGGAGGCTTCAGCCGTGAACACCCCAGCATCAGATCCCAGCTCAGCAGGACTCCCGCCCGCCGGATCGACCGGATCGGTGGCCGGGCGGACGGTGATCGTCACCGGCGCGGCCCGGGGCCTCGGCCGCGACTACGCCGGCATGTTCGCCGCCGACGGCGCCTCGGTTTTGCTCGCCGACCTGGACGAATCGGCCGTCGGGGCCGCCGCGTCGGCCATCTCCGAGACCGTGCCCAGCGCCCGGGTGGCGTCGGTGGCAGCCGACGTGACCGACCCCGCCCAGACGGAGGCCATGGCCGGGGCCGCGCTCGACGCCTTCGGCCGGATCGACGTGCTGGTCAACAACGCCGGGATCTGGGGCGACCTGGAGCGTTCGCCGCTGCTGGAGACGGCGCCGGACTACTGGGATCTGGTAGTGGCGGTGAACCTGCGGGGACCGCTGCTGTGCGCGCAGGCGGTGGTCGGAGCCATGCGCCACGCCGGCTGGGGCCGCATCATCAACATCTCCTCGATGGGGGCGTACATGCCCGCGGGCGTCTACGGCGTGACCAAGCTCGGCCTCAACCAACTGACCTTCGCTCTGGCGACCGAGCTCGGCCCGAGCGGCATCACCGTCAACGCGGTGGCACCGGGCCCGATCGACAACGAGGCCACCCGCTCGCAGGTCCCGCCCCAGGGCATCACCAAGATGACCGAGGGCACCGCGCTGAAGCGCATGGGGACGGCCGCCGACCTCTACGGGATGATCCGGTTCCTGGCCACCGAGGAGGCCGGCTGGATCACCGGCCAGACATTCGGCGTGAACGGTGGCTTCTCCAGCCGGCTCTGAGCGATGACCGCCGGCTCTGCACCGTCTCCTGCCGTGACTGACCATCGGCAATCAG
Organism: Acidimicrobiaceae bacterium; assembly: GCA_026710865.1. Taxonomy (GTDB): domain Bacteria; phylum Actinomycetota; class Acidimicrobiia; order Acidimicrobiales; family Aldehydirespiratoraceae; genus Aldehydirespirator. Next base: position 1,605 of record JAPOQG010000044.1, on the reverse strand, counting down.
GCCGGAAGGTCTCCGACGACGACTTTCGCCGGCGGGTGCGCTCGTTCCTGGCCCATCACGCGCCCCGCGAGGGCTGGACGCGCGATGAGCACGGCCGCCCGCCCGGGGACGACGCCCCCAACGATGTGCGGGTGGCCCGGGCCCGCCGTTGCCTCACGCTGCTCTTCGACGCCGGCCTGGCCGCCATCTCGTGGCCCCGGGCCTACGGCGGGCAGGACCTCACCAACCGGCATCAGGTCGTCTTCAACGAGGAGGCCGCCGCCTACGCCCTGCCCCTGGACATCTTCATGATCGGCCTGGGGATGTGCGCCCCCACGGTCCTGGCCCACGGCACCGAACCGCAGCGCAGCCGCTACCTCCCGCCGCTGCTGCGGGGCGCCGAGATCTGGTGCCAGCTCTTCTCGGAGCCCGAGGCCGGATCGGACCTGGCCGGCCTGCGGTGCCGGGCCGAGTCCGACGGCGACAGCTGGGTCGTGTCGGGCCAGAAGGTCTGGACCTCCGGGGCCCACAACGCCGCCTTCGGAATGCTGCTGGCCCGGTCCGATCCCTCAAGCTCGCGCCATGGGGGTATGACCATGTTCATCGTGGACATGTCCTTGCCGGGAATCGAGATCCGGCCCCTGCGGCAGATGACCGGCGCGTCGCGCTTCAGCGAAGTGTTCTTCGACGGTTGCCGCCTCGAGTCCGATGCAGTGCTCGGCGAGGTCGGCCAGGGGTGGCGCACGGCCATCACCACGCTGATGAACGAACGGGTCTCGATCGGCACCAGCAACCCGGCCGGCTACGGGCATCCAGCCTCGGCCCTGGCTGCGGAGGCCCGCCGGAGGGGCCTCATCGAAGACCCCGTGATCGTCGACCGGATCTGCCGGCTGGCCATCAGGGAGCGGATCACCGGACTGCTCGGCAAGCGGGTTACCGAGGCTCTGCTCGCGGGGGCGGAGCCGGGGCCCGAGGGCTCCCTGGCCAAGCTGAGCGGCACCCAGGTCTCCAAGGACTCGGCCGCGCTGGCCATGGAGATCGTGGGACCGGCCGCCGCAGCCTGGTCCGGCGACAGCGGGTCGGCCGCGGCCTGGGCTTCGGTCCAGTGCTCGGTTCCGGGCCTGTCCATCGCGGGCGGCACCGACGAGATCATGCGCAACATTCTGGCCGAGCGGGTCCTGGGGCTGCCGCGGGAGCCCCGCGTGCCCGCCGTCAACGAGAACGGAGGGCGCCGATGACAGCGATGACGGGCGGGGAGGCCGTGGTGGCGGCCCTCGAGGTGCTCGGGGTGGACACCGTGTTCGGGATCGTGAGCGTGCACAACATCCCGATCCTGGACGCCGTGTCCCGGTCGCCGAAGGTGGGTCTGGTCGGCTGCCGGCACGAGCAGGGCGCCGTCCACGCGGCCGACGGCTTCGCCCGAGCCACAGGGCGGCTCGGCGTGTGCGTCACCAGCACCGGTCCCGGCGCGGCCAACGCCATGGGCGGGCTGTTCGAGGCGAGCTACGCCTCGTCGCCGGTATTGATGCTTACCGGCCAGGTGGAGTCAGACCAGTACGGGAGGGGACGCGGCGCCCTGCACCAGGCCGAGCGGCAACTCGACATGCTCCGCACCGTCACCAAGCG
>JAPOQG010000345.1 GCA_026710865.1 Acidimicrobiaceae bacterium | reverse complement strand
GAGCATCCCGGCGACCCAGTTCAACTCACTCCGCGCCCGAGTGGAGCGCAGGCGCATTCTGCTCAGCCGGCTTGCGGCCGCCTTGACCAGCCGGTTCTCCAGAATGTCGTCGGTGAACTCGTCGTAGCGGACCTCGACCGGCAGCATGAACCCCGGCCGCCGCCGCATCTGGTCCTCGAGCCTGATCCGGCCCCGGATGGTCTGCAGTGCGTCCTCCTCCATGCGGTAGCCGTGCAGCAGGCCGCACGCGAATGCTCTCTGCGCCTCTGACGCGAGCGCGATCGCGAGCACATCGGGGAGTGCCTCGTCTCGCGCGAAGTCGAACGGCTCGTCCTGCTCGCTCCTGAATCCATCTCTGCTCCAGCAGGTATGTGTGGATCCTCCACACAGCCGTGTGATTTGTGGTGTCGAGTCTACTTGTGCCACTCTGCGCGGGGATCGGTGCCGCCGCCAGCAGAGCACGGTGCGTGAACAGGCGGGCGGCTTTCGCCAACCTGATCCGGGTGGCTTGGTGTCAGTGGGCGGCTGGCTGCGCCCCGGCTCGGATGGTGACCCGGCCACCCTCCTCGACCTCGACGTACAGGCTGTGGCCATCAAGCAGGGACATGCCCGCGAGCGGCGCTGTGTCCGCCACGTCGGTCAGGATCCGCCTCGGCTGGCCGTCCCATATGACTACAGCGTCGTGAATGTCAAAGAAGTCCTCGCTGCCATTGGCCAGCGTCGCGCGACCACGGGTCACGAAGGGCAACTGCAGTTCTGAGACCAGCGCCGCGGGCAATGTAAGAAAACCGTTGAAGCCGGTGTCGATCACGGCGTCGATGGGCCGCGTCGGACCCGTCACCGCGAGGGGCACGACGGCCTCGCGGGCGGCGTTCACGACACCTTCGATCACTCGGCTCTCCGTAAGGGACGGCCTCCGAAGTGATGCAGCGCCCGGAATCCGACCCTTACCGTCCACACATCATGAGCGTCCGGGTATTGCTCTCGAAGCCGCTCGGCTGCGACGAGGATGCTGTCCGCGACAGCCCAACTCCCGCTGTCGACGTCGATGGAGACGTACTTGCCGTGGTGATCGGCCTCGACTTCCGGCCGGATGTCGCGCTCGTAGATCTCATCACCGAGGCGTGCGGTCTCCTTGGCGGGGCGCCGGCGGGGTGTCACTGCGGTCTTCCCGTGCGTGTCTGGCCCGGATCGGACAGCACTACAACCTCCATGCCCCCAACCATAACCGGTGACAGCACGATACAACACTAAAAGATATGAAGCTCATTTTGATGGTCTTGGACCGGGCAGCGGTTTGCAGTAGTGCTGCGGTCAGTCAACCGCGGGATGCCCTCACTGGTCGTCATCGAGAGGATCGACGCTGAGGTCTGGATCGTTGGCGAACAGTCGGGCGCACACCTCGGCGTACTCGTCAACCAGCGCCGCGAATGCTCGCTTGACTTCGTCGTCGAGCACGACGGGCCGGGCCGCGGCGTCTTCGATCATCAGGCCGGGGCGAAGCGGGGGTCTCGGTCGCGCAGCTCGGTCAGGCTCTCGCAGCCGAGCTGGTGCATGACGCTGGTGAGCTGCTGCTCGAACAACGATGCCACGAACTCGGCGCCGCCGGCTCCGAGGGCGCACAGGCCGAACATGAACGACCGGCCCGTGAACGTGAAGTCGGCGCCGAGGGCGAGAGCTCGGGCGATGTCGAGGCCGCTGCGCACGCCGCCGTCGAAGAGCACCGGCACCCGCCCACCGATGCGCTCCACGACGGGCCCTAGGGCTTCGATCACCGCTGGCGCCGAATCGAGCTGGCGGCCGCCGTGGTTGGACACCACCACTGCGTCGGCGCCGGTGTCCACGCAGCGCTCGGCGTCGTCGGGGTGCAGGATCCCCTTGACCACCACCGGGCCCGGCCACAGCTCGCAGGTCTCGGCCAGGTAGTCCCACGACAGGGACCCACCGAGGCTGGCTCCCACGAAGCCGGCCAGCTGCCGCAGTGTCGCCCGGTCCACGTACCGCTCCAGGGTGTGGAACCGGGGCAGGCCGTTGCGCAGCAGCCCGAGGGTCCATGCCGGCCTCAGAGCAGCCTGGGTCACATGGCGGGGTGTGATCCGGGGCGGCATCGAGACCCGCTCGCGGGTCTGGCGCTCCCTGCGGGCCCGGGCCGGAACGTCGGCGGTGACCACCAGGACGCCGAATCCGGCCCGGCGGGCCCGATCCAGCAGGTCCTCCCGGATGTCGGCGTCCCTCGGAGGGTAGAGCTGGAACCAGCCCATCTCGCCGGCACGGGGCCCCACCTCGGAAACGTCGGCAGTGTTGACCGTGCTGGCCGCGTAAGGGATCCGGCACCGGGCGGCGGTCTCGGCCAGGGCCATGTCCGCGCCGGGCCACATCAGCCCGGTCAAGCCCATCGGGGCGATCCCCACCGGCAGCGAGTAGCGCACCCCGAACAGCTCGGTGCTGACGTCGGGCTCGAGTTCGCCCTTGAGGAACCGCGGGGTCAGCAGCACCCGCTGCAGGGACTCGGCATTGCGGTCCCTGGCCCGCTCGTCGCCCTCGCCGCTGTCGAGGTACTCCCAGGCGAAGCGAGGAGTCCGCCGCCGTGCCCGCCGGCGCAGGTCGTCCACGGTCTGGTACTTGACGGCGGGGTC
>JAPOQG010000246.1 GCA_026710865.1 Acidimicrobiaceae bacterium | reverse complement strand
GGCCTAGAAGGCGCCCTCGATCACGTCGATCTCCACGCCGGTGACGGTGGCCACGTCGAAGCGGACCCGGCCGCGGCGGCCGCTCGCTCTCAGCCATTGGGCCGCCAGCGACCGTATGCGGCGCTGCTTGCGCCAGTCCACCGCCTCCGCGGCGGAGCCGAACCGGTCGGAGCGCCGCGACTTGACCTCGCAGAACACGATCTCGCCGTCGCGCCACAGGACCAGGTCGAGCTCGCCGCCGCGCACCCGCCAGTTCCGGTCCAGGATCTCGTAGCCGGCCTCGGTGTACCAGCGAGCAGCTCTGCGCTCGCCCCAGGCGCCTCTGGCCTGCCTGGAACGGTCCGGGGACCGGTGCGCCGGATCCGGCAGGTCGGCCGCCGGGTCAGCGATAGCGCTTTTCCTTGACCTTGGCCGCCTTGCCGACCCGGTCCCGCAGGTAGTACAGCTTGGCCCGGCGGACATCGCCCCGGGTGACCCGCTCGATGCGGTCGATGATCGGCGTGTGCACCGGGAAGGTGCGCTCGACACCGACTCCGAAGCTCACCTTGCGCACGGTGAAGGTCTCGCGCACCCCGCTGCCCTGGCGCCGCATGACCACGCCCTCGAAGACCTGGGTCCGGGCCCGGTTGCCCTCCACCACCCGCACATGGACGCGCACGGTGTCGCCCGGCTGGAACTCGGGAATGTCGTCGCGGAGGCTCTGCTCGTCGACAAGATCGGTGGGGTTCATGGCTGCCTCCGCTCACCTCAGGCCAGCGCGGTCGGGCCGGCCGAGTCTACGGCGGCTGCTCCGCGCCTCCACTGCCGTCAAGGCCGTGATCGTCGAGACCGTGGGCGTCGAGCAGGGCCCGCTCCTCGCCGGTGAGCCCGCCGCGGGCCTCGATCAGGTCGGGACGGCGCTCGATGGTGCGCGCCAGCGACTGGGCCCGCCGCCACCGGGCCACCCTGGCGTGATCGCCCGAGCGCAGCACGTCGGGAACGTCCCATCCCCGGAACTCGGCCGGCCGGGTGTACTGCGGGTACTCCAGCAGACCGTCGCTGAACGACTCCTCCACCGCGGAGACCTCGTTGGCCAGCACGCCGGGCACGCACCGCCCCACCGCCTCGAGCACCAGCAGCGCGGCCGACTCGCCGCCGGCCAGCACTATGTCGCCCACCGACAGCTCCCCGTCCACCAGATGCCGGCAGACCCGCTCGTCGACGCCCTCGTAGCGGCCGCACAGCAGGGAGAACCCGGCAGTGGCCGCGAGCTCGCGGGCCAGGGCCTGGTCGAAGCGCCTGCCCGCCGGCGACAGGTAGAACAGCGGTCGGGGCGGATCCACCGCCTCCACTGCGTCGAACAGCGGCTGGGGCATCATCACCATGCCGGCTCCCCCGCCGAAGGGGGCGTCGTCGACGCTGCGATGGCGGTCGGCGGCGGCCATCCTGAGGTCGTGGACCCTCACATCGAGCGTGCCCGCAGTGCGGCTGCGCCCGATGACCGAGGCCGACGCCATGGTCTCGACCACTTCGGGGAAGATCGTGAAGATGTCGATCCTGAAGGTCACGGCGCCGTCTCGCTTCCCCGGTCTCAGCCGGATGCCTCGAACAGCCCTTCGGGCACGTCCACGTCGATGCGCTCGCCCCGCACCGAAGCCACCATGAAGCACAGCGGCACCAGGGCTCCGTCGGCCAGTTCCAGGAGATCCCCGGCCGGATTGGCCACCACGCCGGCCACGGGGCCCCGGTCGACGCCGCTCTGGTCCACCACCCGGGCCCCGATCAGTTCATGGACCCAGGTCTCGTCGGGATCGTCGATGGGCGCAGCCTGAAGCACCAGGCCTCGAAGGGCCTCGGCCTTGCCGCGGTCGTCGATCCCCTCGAAGAGGACCAGATGCCGCCGGTTGTGGGGCCGGGCCGCAACCACTCGCAGCGTCCCCGCATCGGAGTGCAGCTCCGATCCGGGGGCCAGGCGCTCGGGACGGTTCGACACCAGCGTCACGGTCACCTCGCCGGCGGTGCCGTGGGGCCGACCGACGCGGCCGATCTCCAGCAGGGGCCCGGGCCGAGCCCCAGCAGCGCTGGAAGGCTCAGTCGACGAACTCGACCTCGATGTCCACATCGTCGCGCGATCCGGCCGCCCGCACCAGGGTGCGGATGGCGTGCGCGACGCGGCCTCGCTTGCCGATCACGCGGCCCATCTCGCCCTGGGCGACGCGCACGTCGAGGCGCACCGCGCCGGTGCCCGCGGGTGATGCGGTGACCTGCACCGCTTCGGTGTCGTCGACGATGCGGGTGACCACGTAGCGGCACATCTCCTCGGCTGTCGGGGCCAGATCGGTCACTGATCGCCCTCCTCAGCGCTCGCGACCGCGGCGCCGTGCTCGATGGCGCCGCGGAAATCGTCCCACGCCCCGCTGATCCTCAGCAGCTTCTCCACCCTCTCGGTGGGCTGGGCGCCGTGGCGCAGCCAGTGCAGTGCCCGCTCATTGTCGATCCGCACCACGGAGGGCTCCTGGCGGGGCTCGTAGATCCCGATGATCTCGATGAAGCGCCCATTGCGGGGCGCGCGGGCATCGGCGGCAACGACGCGGTAGGTGGGCTGCTTCTTCTTTCCCATCCGCATCAGGCGCAACTTGACAGCCAATGTGTGTCCTCTGATCTGCTAGTCGTTCTTACGAAGGGTCAATTGAACCCGGGCCAGTCACCCTTTTCCAACCCTGGGAGGGTCAAGGGCGTCTTGGGGGCCGGCATCGGGCCCTTGGGCGTGGTCCGGCCCCCGCTGCGACGCTGGGCGCCCGACCTCTGCTTGGCCCGTCCCGACTGCTTGGACGATCGGCCTCGCGATCCTGGGGAGGCCCGCTTGGCGCCGAGCCCTCCGAGTCCCTTCATCATGGACCGCATCTGCTTGAACTGGTCGATCAGGGACTTGACGTCGGCCGGCCGGCAGCCCGAGCCGGCCGCGATGCGCTGCCGTCGGGAGGCGTCGATGATGTCGGGATCGGCGCGCTCGGCCGGCGTCATGGAGTGGATCATGCCGGTGATACGGCTTATGCGGCCGTCGTCGATCTCTGCGGAGCGCAGCTCGCGGGGTACGCCCGGCATCATGCCCATGAGGCTGCGAAGGTTGCCCATGCCCAGGACCTGCTGCATGGTCGACAGGAAGTCGTCGAGGGTGAAGGTGCCTTCGAGCAGCCGGGTCGCGGTCTGCTCCGCCTCCTCGGCCTCGAACGCGGACTCGGCCTTGTCGATGAGCGTCTCCACATCGCCCATCCCCAGGATGCGGCTGGCGAGACGATCGGGATGGAACGGCTCGAAGTCCTCCAGCTTCTCGCCGACCGAGGCGAAGGCGATGGGCCGGCCCACCACCTCCTTCACCGACAGCGCCGCGCCGCCGCGGGTGTCGCCGTCGAGCTTGGTGAGGATCACCCCGTCGAGGGCCAGCGAGTCGTGGAAGGCGCGGGCCGAGGTGACCGCGTCCTGGCCGGCGGTCGCGTCGACCACCAGGAATGTGTAGTGGGGCTTCACCGCCTTGGAGATGCGCCGGACCTGGTCCATCATCTCGGCGTCGATGGCCAGCCGGCCGGCGGTGTCGACGATCACCACGTCGCGCCCGGTGCGGGTCGCCTCGGCCAGCGAGGCCGACGCGGTCTTCACGGGGTTGCGGGGACGGCTGAACACCGGCACTCCGACGTGCCCGCCGAGGGTGCGGAGCTGTTCCACGGCGGCGGGACGCTGCAGGTCGGCCCCCACCAGCAGCGGGCTGCGGCCCTGGCGGAGGAACCACTGGGCCAGCTTGGCCGCGTTGGTGGTCTTGCCGGCCCCCTGAAGCCCGGCCAGAAGCACCACCGTCGGAGGTTTCGACGCGTAGGTGAGGGCCAGCTGCTCGCCTCCGAGGCTGGAGGTGAGCTCCGACAGCACGATCTTGACCACCTGCTGGGCCGGGTTGAGGGCCCGCGACAGCTCCTCGCCCACCGCCCTCTCACGGATGCGGGCAGTGAGGTTGGTGACCACGTCGAGGTTGACGTCGGCTTCGAGCAGCGCGACCCGGATCTCGGTCAGGGTCTCGTCCACGTCGTCGGCGGAGAGCCTTCCCCGGCCCCGCAGCTTGGAGAATGCGGACTCGAAGCGATCGGTGAGGGTCTCGAACATGGTCGAGCCACCCTAACCGAGGGCGGGCCCTGCACCTGCGAACTGGCAGCCGAACGCGCCCGATCAGGGCCGACACGCTGCCAATTCTTCGCACTGCCGCGGCCGGGCAGTGAACTGGCAGCCGAACACGCCCGATCGGGGCCGACGCGCTGCCAACTCGCTTACTGGGCGAACAGGGCGTCCACGAACTCCGATTCGTCGAAGGGCACCAGGTCGGCGATGCCCTCCCCCACCCCGACGAGCTTCACAGGCACTCCGAGCTCGGTCTGCACCGACACCACGATCCCGCCCTTGGCCGAGCCGTCCAGCTTGGTGAGCACCACGCCGGTGACGTCGACCGCCTCGGTGAACTGCCTGGCCTGAGCCAGGCCGTTCTGGCCGGTGGTGGCATCCAGCACGAGGAGCGTCTCGGTGACGACACCGGACCCCTTCTCGGCCACCCGCCGCACCTTCTGGAGCTCGGCCATCAGGTTCTGGGAGGTGTGGAACCTCCCGGCGGTGTCGGCGAGGACCAGGTCGGCGTCGCGGGCCGCGGCGGACTCCACCGCGTCGAACACCACCGACGCGGGGTCGGCCCCCTCCGCGCCCCGCACGATGTGGGCCGACGAGCGTTCCGCCCACATGGCGAGCTGGTCGGCGGCCGCGGCCCGGAAGGTGTCCCCGGCAGCCAGCACGACGCCGGCGCCGCGGTCGGACTCGCGTCTGGCCAGCTTGCCGATGGTGGTGGTCTTGCCCGTGCCGTTCACACCCACGAACAGCCACACCGACGGGTGCCCGCCGTCGCTGCGTCGAGCCAGCGAGCGGTCGAAGCCGCCGAGTCGTCCGCGCAGCTCGGCCTGGAGCGCGGCCATCGCCTGTGCCGGCCCGTCGCCTCCGGTCTCGACCCGAGCCATGGCCGCATCCACGATCTCGGAACTGGTGGCGAGGCCGACATCGGCCCGGATCAGAGCCTCGGTGACCGCGGTCCAGGCATCCTGGGAGATCGATGGCCGGTCGAGCGCCGGCGCCAACGAGCCCACCAACGCGGCCCGCGCCCTGCCGAGGTGATCGCGCAGCGAGGGTACGCCGGGCTCGGCCACGGCCCCCGACGCGCCTTCGGCCACCCGGTCGACGACCCGGTCCGCTAGCTCGCCGACCGCTGTGGATCCGCCGCGGAGGACGCTCCGGGCCGTCCGGCGCCGGCGGACCCAGGCGGCCGCGACGACGACCAGCAGCAGCGCCGCCACCGCGGCAATGACTAGGACCAGCGCCATGGGCGACCGATGCTAGCCAGCGCCGAAGTGCCTGCCGTTCGCGCCGACGGACCGACGCAGGCCGGCGAAGCGCTCGGCGACCGGTGTCATTCGAGGGCGCCCAGCACGGCGGTGGAGACGTAGAGGTCGCCGCCCCGCCTGACGGTCAGCTCGACGCTGTCGCCCGGGAGGCGCAGCTTGATGGCGGCCGAGAGCTCGTAGATGTCGTACATGGGCTCGGAGTCGATGCTGACGATGACATCGCCCGCCATCAGTCCCGCCTCCTCGGCCGGCGAGCCGGGTACGACCTCCGCCACGACCACGCCCACATCGCCGTCCCCGGCCGCCTGGCCGCTAATGCCGAGGTACCCGAGTTCCAGCGACTCGCCGTTCACGATGCGGGTGGCGATCAACTCCACGGTGTCGCTGGGAACGGCGAACCCGAGCCCGATGTTGCCGCCGGAGGTGGTCTGGATCAGGGTGTTCATCCCGATGACCCGGCCCTGCCAGTCGGCCAGGGCGCCCCCGGAGTTGCCCTGGTTGATGGCGGCGTCGGTCTGGATCATCTCCACCGGCACGGGCGACTCGCGATCGAACCCGGGCTGGACCTGGATCCGGACCGCGCTGACGATGCCGGCGGTGACCGTGCCGGCCAGTCCGAGAGGGCTGCCGATGGCCACCGCGAGCTGGCCCACGCGCACCGACGAGACCGGCGCGAACGGCGCGGCCACCAGCTCGGCCGCCTCCGGGTCGACCCGCACCACGGCCACATCGTGGGCTGAGGAGCCGCCCACGACCTCGGCTTCGATGCTGATGCCGTCCGAGAGGGTGACGGTGACGCCGCTCGAGCCGTCGACGACGTGCTGGTTGGTCACTATGTAGCCGTTCTCGGCGTCCCACACGATGCCGGAGCCCAGACCGTACCCGAGCCCGGAACCGGCCCCGGAGTCGACCTCAACCAGCACCACTGAATCGCTGAGGGCCTCGGCCACCGCAACCACCGGCTCCCCGGTGACCGCGGGCGCCGGGTACTGGGGTTCAGCCGGCGGCGGGGCCTGCTCCGGGGAGCCGTCCGCCAACGCTCCCGGCGCCGGTTGCTCGGCGGCCAGGGACTCGGCTTCGGAACTGTCAGCGACGAGACGCTCCGCTGTGGAGTCCGCCGGCTCGGGCCGGCTCGGATCAGCAGCGGCCGCGGCCTCATCGGGCGAGGCCGGCCTCATCGACGGGACGGGTCCGTCCTGTGACAACCGTTCGGAGACGGCCAGGCCCGTCAACGTCCCAGCCGCAGCGATCAAGCCGAGGATCACCAGTGCGGCCACCATCCGGCGACCCGGCCGGCGGCGGGCCGCGGCCGCCGTCGGCCCGGCCCCCGCGGACCCCTCGACCGGTCTGATCACCGCGGTCGCACGCCGGCCGGGCGGCGGAACGGACGGGCGTCGCTCAGCCGGGCGGGGAAGGGGCGGTGGGGGCGGGCGCCCAGGACCGCGCTGGTCGGCCGGATCAGCGCTGCTCATGGCACCGAGAATCTAGGCGGCGGAAGTGAGAGAGTCGTGAGAGAGAGGCTACAGAGACTCCTCAGGCTGCCTCCGAGACTCGCTCGGACACCACCATCGAGGAGCCGCCCGGCTTCATCGACACCCCCTGCAGGCAGTCGGCCGCCTCCATGGTCCGCTTCTGGTGGGTGACGATCACGAGCTGGGCGTCCGAGCGGAACTCGTCGACGAGCCTCAGGAAGCGGTGCAGGTTCACGTCGTCGAGGGCGGCCTCCACCTCGTCCATCACGTAGAACGGCGAGGGCCGGCTGCGGAACACCGCGAACAGGAAAGCCAGAGCGGCCAGCGACCGCTCGCCGCCCGACAGCAGCGACAGCCGCTTCACGTTCTTGCCCGACGGCTTGGCCGAGATGTCTATGCCGGTGTTGAGGAGGTCGTCGGGGTCGGTGAGGGTGAGCCGTCCCTCGCCTCCCGGGAACAGCGACTCGAACAGCACCTCGAAGTTGGCGGCCACGTCGGCGAAGGCCGAGCCGAACACGGTCTTGATCTCGCTGTCGATCGAGCGGATCACCCGGTTGAGATCCCGCCTCGCGGCGCGGATGTCGTCGAGCTGGCCCTTCAGAAGCTCGTGACGCTCGTAGAGCTCGTCGTACTCGGCCAGGGCCAGGGGATTGACCGGCCCCATGATCTCCAGCTCGGTGGCCAGATGGTCGGCCCGCTGCTGCGGTTCGATCCCGTCGTCCAACGCTGGCAAGGTCACCTCGGCGGCGTCGGCGGGAGACAGCCCGTAGGTGTCCCGGAGCCGCTCGACGGCTCCCTGAAGCATGGTCCGGAGCTCGGCTTCCTCTATGTCGCGGCGGCCCTCGGCGGCACGCAGGGCCTCGTAACGACGGTTGGCGTCGGCTGACCGCCGGCGCAGGCCGTCGAGTCCTGCAGCCAGTTCCCGGGCCAACTCGGAGTGCCTGCGGCGGACCTGCCGGATCTCAGCGAGGCCCGCCTCCACCGCGGCGGATCGCTCCTGCACCGCCCGTCCGAGCGTCTCCAGTACCTCGGCCTCGCGCTCCAGCGCGGCGAGGCGACCCGTCGCGGCCACTCTGGAGGCGTCGTAGCGGTCGAGACGCTCCTGCAACTCGACGAGGCGAGTCTCGAGCATCTGCTTCTGCTGCTGGATCCCGGCGTCGGCGACGCCTCGCTCCGCAACCCTCTCCGCCAGCTTCAGGGTGCGCCGGTCGAGTTCGCGGCGCGCCTGCGACGCCTGGCGGTTGCGCTGCCGCGCCATGGCCTCGGCCGCCTCCAGCTCGGGAAGGCGGGACTCGATCCCGGTACTGCGGGCGACCGACTCGTCAAGGCGGCCCGATGTCTCGGCGAGATGGTCCCGCAGCGCGCCGGTGGCGGTGTCGAGGTCGCGCCGCTCCGCATCGAGGCGGGCGATGGCCGCGGCTGCGGATGCGGCCTGTTCCTCGGCCGCGGCCAGGCGCCGGCCCATCTCGTCGGCTGCCTGCTGCCTCTCTGCCAGCTCGGTCCGGGCCGCCTCACAGGCCGCTTCGGCCCGCTCGCCGGCGTCGAGGGCCGCTCCGGCCCGCTCGGTGGCCTCCGCCAATGCGGGACCGAGACCAGCCGCGGAGTGCATGCCCAGCCTCCAGCCCCGGCTGCTCAACCGATCACCGGCCGCGGTCACGGCCACCAGATCGGGGGCGCCCATCCAGACATCGGCCGCGGAACGCCAGTCACCCTCCACCATCACCGCACCCGCGAGCAGCAGATCCAGCAGCCTGGCCACGTCGGCATCGGAGGAGCGGACCCGGCCCCTGAGCGGCTCCTGTCGGGTCGCGCCCGAGCCCGCGGTGACAACAGTCGCGGCTGCCTGCTCGCGGGCCCTGCCGACTCCTTCCAGCACGATCACTGCCGCGCCGGGATCGTCGGCCTCCAGGCTGTCGAGCACGCGGCGGGCGGCGGGCGCATCACGCACCACGACCGCGCTGATGGTGTCGCCGACGGCGGCCGCGAACGCGGCCTCGAGGCCCTCATCGACCTCGACGAGGTCGCCGAGCAGGCCCAAGGCACCGCCGGACGCGGCCAGCACCTCATCGGGCACCGGCCTCGCAGACTCCTCGAGGGCCATGGCCAGCGCCTCGCGTCTCGCTGTCCAGTGCCGGCGTTCCCCCTCGGCCGCGGTGCCGGCCAGGACGGCGGCCTCCAGCGTGGCGGCGGCCGCCTGGCGGGCGCGGCCAGCTTGCTCGTGCTCCCCGCGGAGCCCGGCGATCTCCGACTCGCACCTCTCCATTTCGAGGCGGCGCTGATCGGCACGACCAGCCAATCCCGCCATGCGGTCCTCGGAGTCCTGCAGACGTTGAGCCAGACGGCTCCGTTCCGACTCGTTGATGGCGATCGCCGACCGCAGAGCCGACAGCTCACCCCTGGCTGCGGCGGCTTCGCCGGCCTCCTCGGCGCCGAGCGAACCGATATCCCCCCATTCGGCGTCGAACGCGCTCCGGTCGGCCTCCAGTCGCTCCTGCAGCTGCGCCAGCCGGCTCCGGTCTCCAGCAGCCGCGGCCTGCGCTGAGGCGACGTTCTGCAGTTCGCGGCGGCACCGCTCGATCTCGTCTCTCAGTCCCGCCGCCAGATCGTGATCGCTGAGGACGGCCCGCTCCCGTTCGAGGCCTCGCAAGCGCTCGAGCGCCAGCGCGGCCAACCCGCCCGCTCTTGCCCGCAGCCCCTCGAGGCGGGCCAGCCGCTCAGAATGGTCGTCCAACCCGTGGCGGGCCAGCCGCTGCTCATTGTCGGCGACGCTCGCGCCGACCTCCGCGAGCTCGGCCTCCAACGAGGCCTTCTCAGCGGCCCGGGCCTCCCCGACATCCTTGTGAGCACGCAGCTGCTTGCGCAGTTCAGCGATCTCGTGACCGGCCAGATACACCCGCAGGGCCTCGAGCTCCGACAGCAGGTCGGCATGGCGTCGAGCCGCCTCGGCCTGCTTCTCCAGTGGTCTCAGCCGCCGCCGCACCTCTGAGGTGAGGTCGCTGATGCGGGTCAGGTCGCCGTCGGTGCCCAGCAGGCGGCGCTCGGCCCGCTCCCGTCTCTTGCGGTACTTGAGAACGCCGGCCGCCTCCTCGACCACGGCCCGGCGGTCGATGGGGCGCGCGCTGAGCACGGCATCGACCTGGGTCTGGGACACGATCATGTGCTGCTGGCGCCCGACACCGGTGTCCGAGAGCAACTCGACCACATCGAGGAGCCGGCATTCGGTGCCGTTGAGCGAGTAGCTCGACTCGCCGTCGCGGAACAGCGTGCGGGTTATGCGCACCTCGCTGGCCGCCGACGCCAGCATGCCGTCGGAGTTGTCGATGGTCAGCGACACCTCGGCCCGGCCCAGCGGCGGCTTGCGGTCGGTGCCCGCGAAGATCACGTCGTCCATCCGGGACGAGCGGACCGCGCTCGGGGCCTGAGCGCCGAGGACCCAGGCCACCGCGTCGACGACGTTGGACTTGCCGCTGCCATTGGGGCCGACGACCACGGTCACGCCCGGCTCCAGCCGTATGGTGGCCGGCTCGGCGAAGGACTTGAAGCCCTTCAGGGTCAGGGTCTTCAGATACACGCCCGCGACGCTAGTAGGGGCCGCTGCCGACTCCGAGCATCCCGGCGGGTCGGCGGGCCCGACGGTTCGGCCCCACCGACCGCGGTCAGACCTGCGTGTCGCAGTAGTAGGTCCAGACGCCCCGGAACTTGGCGCGCTTGATCGGGGCCCTGGAGCGTTCGCTCAGGTCGCCGTGGCGTCCCCACACCTTCAGATGGGTCGCGTAGCCCCCGGGCTGACCGAACGGATCGACGAAGGGGCGAGCCGGGACCGAGGTGCCGCGGTACTTCACGGCGTCGTGCATCGTGCCCACCAGAGACCGGTGGAGGCGCCGGATCTCCTGGGTGGACAGCGTGTTGCAGACCCGGTCGTAGCGCAGACCCGCCTCGAAGAGGATCTCGTCGGCGTAGATGTCGCCGACGCCGACCACGAACGTGTCGTCGGTCAGCAGCGTCTTGAGCTTGCTGCTCCTCTGCAGCAGCATCCGACCCATCTCGGTCCAGGAGATGGGAGTGGCCACAGGGTCGAGCCCGTAGGCGGCCAGCTCGGGCAGGGCCGTGTCGAGGTCGTCATCGGACACCACGAACAGCTGCCCGGTGCCCTCGGTGTCGACGAAGCGAAGCTGGCCGTACTGGGTGAACGAGATCACGACCTCGGTGCCGTTGACCCTGGGGTGCTTGTTGGCGTTGCGGCGGGGGGGGCCCGACGAGCCCAGCGACAGCACCAGCAGCATCTCCGTGCTGAGCTCGATCACGAGGTGCAGGCCCACCCGCCTGACATCGACGATCTTCGCTCCCTCCAGCTGGGACGTGAAGGCCTTGCGGGTGTGGTAGCGGCGCAGGCACTTCATGCTGGCGGCCTCCGCCGCCTTGACCTTGCGGCCGATGATCTCCCGTTCGAGATCCCGGCGGACGGTCTCCACCTCGGGAAGCTCGTATTCGAGAGTGCGGGCGCGGGAGGGACTCATGTTCGGACCTCGGCTTGTGAACGTGATTCGAGACTCATGACGGGAACTTGGCGGTGAGGGCGGCGTAGGCGACCTCGGCCGCCCGCTGCTCTGCGTCCTTCTTCGTGCTGCCCGCGCCCACCCCGGCCGCATCGCCGGCTCGCACCTCGGCGCGGAACCGCTGATGGTGGATTGGGCCGCTGGTTGTCACGTCGTAGGAGGGGGGGTCCATACCGAGACGGGCCGCCAGCTCCTGCAGCCTGGATTTGAAGTCGGCGTGCCCGGGCGATTCCGCCACTGCGTCCAGACGGTCGCCGAGCAGCCGTCCGATCGCGTCGTCGGCCGCGCCGATCCCGCCATCGAGGTAGACCGCGCCGATCACGGCCTCCACCGCGTCGGCCAGGATCGACGGCTTGTCGCGGCCGCCGGAGTCGTCCTCGCCCCGGCCCAGGCGCAGCAGCTCGCCCAGACCCACGGACCGGCCCACCTCGGCCAGGGTGGCCGCGTTGACGAGCGAGGCCCGGGCCTTGGCCAGGTCGCCCTCGGCCCAGTCGGAGAAGCGCTCATACAGCCTCCGGGTCACGACCAGGCTCAGCACGGCGTCGCCGAGGAACTCCAGCCGCTCGTTGGAGGAGGACCCGGAGTGCTCCCCGCACCAGGATCGGTGCGTCAGAGCCATATCCAGCAACGCTGCATCATTGAACCGGTGACCGAGCCGGTCCATGAGCATCGATGCGCCCGCCGGGGCGGTCTGGACCGTCAACCCAGCTTCGCGACGACGTAGTCGACGGCGTCGCGCACCGACCGCAGGTCTTCCAGATCCTCGTCCTCGATGCGGAAGCCGACGGCGCGCTCGGCCAGCTCCTCCTCGATGCCCTCCACGAGCTCTATGAGCGCCAGCGAGTCGGCGTCGAGGTCATCGGCGAAGGAGGCTCCCTCAGCAATGTCTGAGGGCTCTATCTCGAGGATGTCCGCGAGCCGGTCCCGAATGAGCGCCAGAACCTCGTCGCGTCCCATGGGCGAGTGCTCCACGTGTGTCTCTGCGGGCATCGGCTCCTCCGTGGGTGGATATCGATCGATGCGGCCCGACAACCATACCGGCGCGTCCAAGGGCCGCGTCCGCGTGAACGCGGTGCTAACGGCGGGCGACGGCCGCGATGTGGTCCACCATGCCGGCGGCAACCATCTCGCGGGCCACCCGTATGGCGTTCATGATGGCAGCCGCGCTGCTGGCACCGTGGGAGATCACGCAGACGCCGCGCACTCCCAGCAGCAGCGCGCCCCCGACTCCATCGGGGTGAAGCTCCTTCGACATCTCGTCGAGGGCGGGGGCCAGCATCTGTCCTGCCTCCCGCGAGATGTCGTCGCGGTCGATGGCCACCAGCACCCGGCCGAGCAGCGCCCGCAGGGCACCCTCGAGAGCCTTGAGCGTCACGTTCCCGGTGAACCCGTCGGTCACCACCACATCGATGTCGGGAGTCATGATGTCGCGACCCTCGACGTTGCCGACCCACTCCGCACCGACGTCTGTCGCCCAGCCGCCGTCGGCGAGCAGCTCGAACACCGCCTTCGTGAAGTCGTTGCCCTTGCCGGCCTCCTCGCCGATCGACAGCAGGCCGACGCGGGGGCGCTCGATGCCGAAGCGGTCACGGGCATAGACGGAGCCCATCCGGGCGAA
Source organism: Acidimicrobiaceae bacterium (assembly GCA_026710865.1). Taxonomy (GTDB): domain Bacteria; phylum Actinomycetota; class Acidimicrobiia; order Acidimicrobiales; family Aldehydirespiratoraceae; genus Aldehydirespirator. Next base: position 17,708 of record JAPOQG010000246.1, on the reverse strand, counting down.
CTGCACGAGCCATTCGGGGCGGCACTCGGCGTTGGCGCCCGAGTCGAGCATCGTCGTGGGGCTGGATCCGGGAGTGGGGATCGGCGTTGCGATGGCGGGGCGGGTGATTCCCCGTATCCGCCCCATGCGCAGCAGCGCCGAACCCATCGCTGCGCCCGTGTTCCCAGCGGACACCATGGCCGATGCCCGGCCGTCGCGGACCGCCTCAGCCGCTCTCACCAGCGAGGAGTCCTTCATCGTGCGAACGCTCGAGCCCGGCTCGGCGTCCATGGGAATCACCTCGGAGGCCTCGATCACCTCGAGTCCCCCGGTGTCGCCCATCTCGTCGGGGCGTCCCACGAGCACCACGGGGATCCCGAGCTCATCAGCGGCGCGCCGGGCCCCGGCCACTATCTCGGCGGGGGCCCGGTCGCCCCCCATCGCGTCTACGGCTACCGGTTCCATCGGTGATTCAGACCGTTCAACACCCTCAAAGGTTCCATACCCGATCCGGGCGCCGGATCCTGGGACTTCGACCGGCTATTCGACGTCGATGGCCTGCCGGTCGTGGTACCAGCCGCAGTTGCCGCACACGCGGTGGGGCCGCTTGACGGCGCCGCACCGGCTGCAGGCGCTCCGCCCGCCCGGGCGGATGCGCCACGCAGAGGCTCGCCGGCTGCGGCCCTTGGCCTTGGAGGTCTTCTTCTTGGGAACAGCCATGGGTTCTTCGACCTTCGACGGGAACCGGCAGGATTGCGGCCTGCGAGCCTACCGGCGAGCCGGCAGGCCTACACGTCCCCATCCCCGGGCTGTGCGTCCCGCGCCGCGGGTAGGCCCGCGGCGGCGGCCGCGGCCGGTCCGGTCGGGAAGCGGTCCGGCACCGGCCCCGCGCATTCCAGTGAGCACAACGGCGCCATCGGCAGGGCCAGCATCGCCGTCTCGCGCACCGGAGGACCCAGGTCTATGCGCTGATCGACGATGGGCCAGGTCTCACCCTCCGCAGGCTCCCACTCGAACACCTCCCGCAATGCGGTGTCGATCCGGCCGCGCACCTCCTCGAGGCATCGGCGGCACTCGGCCGCCCACTCGCCCGTGACCCGACCGGTTGCAACGAAGGAGCTGCCGACGGCCGTCACCTCCAGATCGAGGTCGACCACCCCCTCCGCGACGTGGGCGCCGTGCACACCGGCGTCGTCCAGCACCCATTGACGGCGAACCTCCAGGCGATCGACCGAGCCGGCCTGGAGCCGGACGCAGTCGACCATCAGCTTGCGGGTCACAGCTTGTGGGTCACAGCCTGTGGGTCAACCAAGGTCCTGGTCGAACACGTCGTCGTCGACTGGAGAACTCGGCGCGGGCTCCCGGGGCCTCGGCAGTTGGGTGTCCTGGAGCCGCCGGCGTCCCGTCGTCACGGTGTTGAGGGTCTTGTGCAGCATCGCCTCGAAGGTCGCCAGACGCTGATCGCACCAGTCCTCGGTCTCGAGCTTCATCCGCCGGGCCCGCTCCTCCGCTTCTGTCATGGTGCGCCGGGCCCGCAGCTCCGCGGCCTTGACCACCTCGCTGCGCTGCACCATCTGCTCGGCCCGGGCCCGGGCCGCGGCGATGATCTCCTCGCCCTCGCGCTGGGTGCGCAGCCGCATGTCGTCGCGTTCCTTGAGCATCCAGCGAGCGGCCCGCAGCTCCTCGGGGAGCGCGGTGAACGCCCGCTGGAGAATCCCCAGCAGCTCCTCGCCATTGATCATCACCGAGGTCGAGAACGGCATGGGCCGCGACCGCTCCACGATGCGGACGGCCTGGCCCAGCAGCTGTTCGACGGCTAGCCGGCGAGCCTCCGAGGAACTCTCGGCTTGGCCGGAGTCGAACTGCGGGACAGGATGGCCGGCGGAACTCATCGCTCCTGCTCGAGACGGCTCTCAAGTCGGTCTCGCACCGGCGCGGGCACCATCGACGAGACGTCCCCACCGAGGCGGACCACCTCGCGGATCAGCTTCGAAGCGACGAACGACCGCTTGCTGGCCGACGGGATGAAGACCGTCTGCACGTCCGCGAGGGCGTGGTTCATCTGCGCCATCTGCAGTTCGTTCTCGAAGTCCGACACCGCCCGCAGCCCCTTCACGATGAAGTCGGCGCCGATGTCGCGGGCCAGATTGACGACGAGGTTGGAGAACATCGCGACCGAGACGTTGGGGAGGTGCGCGCAGCACTCCTTGATCATCTGCTCGCGCTCGTCGAGGCCGAACATCCCCTCCCCCTTCTGGGGATTCCGCATGGGCGCCACAACCACCTCATCGAACAGTCCGGAGATGGTCTCGATGATTTCGAGATGGCCGTAGTGGATCGGGTCGAAGGATCCGGGGTACAGCACACGGGTCACTGTTCGGCTCCGGTGAGGATCGGGCCGCCGCTGGCAGCTTGTGCGAACGTCACCACGGTACCGCCGTGACGCCGGTGTTGGTGGATGGCAAAGTCCGGCCCCACGTCCACCGGACGATCCGACTCGGCCACGACGAGGTCGGCCGGAACCCGAGACAGCAGCCCCGGCCAGGCGTCGAACGTGTACGGGGGGTCCACCAGGGCGAGGTCGAAGCGGCATCGAAGGCGGGCAAGCTCGGCGAGGGCGGCGTCGGCGTCGGTGGCCATCACGGTGGCACGGTCCGCCAGGCGGGTTGCCTCCAGGTTGCCTCGCAGCACTGCGGCCACGGCCGGGTCCCGCTCCACGAACACGGCCTCGGCCGCGCCCCGGCTCAGCGCCTCGATCCCCAGGGCCCCCGTCCCGGCGTACAGGTCGAGGACCCGGGCGCCCTCGAGGGCGCCGAGGGAGTACAGCGAGTTGAACACGGCCTCTCGAACCCGGCTCGGCGTGGGGCGGGTGGCGTCGGTGGGGGGCGACGCCAACCGGCGGCCCTTGGCCGTCCCCGCCACCACCCGGATTCCCTTCGCCATCGGTTCGACCTGTCAGCTCTTGAGCAGGAACTCGGCGTCGCGATCGCCGAGCAGCAGCTCGATCTCGTCAGCCAGCGCCGGGTGGCTGTGCAGGTCCGGGTCGTCGTCGAGCATCTCGATGGCGACGTCGCGGGCTATGGCCACCCACTCCCTGTCCTGGCGCAGCGATGCCAGCCGCAGGTCGTTGCGGCCCTTCTGGCGCTCGCCCATGATGGTGCCCTCGCCCCTCAGCTCGAGATCGGCCTCGGCCAGCTCGAAACCGTCGGTGGAGGCCACCACCGCCTCCAGCCGCGCCTCGGCGTCCGCCGTGACGGCCTCGCCCACCAGATAGCAGCTGGACGCGATGTCGGAGCGGCCCACCCGGCCCCGCAGCTGATGGAGCTGCGCGATGCCGAAGCGGCCCGCGTCCACGACGACCATGACGGTCGCGTTGGGCACGTCCACACCGACTTCGATGACGGTGGTGGCCACGAGCACGTCCAGGGCTCCGGCACGGAACAACTCCATTGTCGCGTCCTTCTCCGCGGGCGTCAGGCGCCCATGCAGCAGACCGACGCGGAGTCCGGCCAGCCCGCCGTCCCCGCCGGTGAGACGCTCGTGGGTCTCGATCACCGAACGCACTTCGAGCACTTCCGACTCGTCGATGACCGGGCACACCACATAAGCCTGGCGGCCCTCGGAGACCGCGGCCCGCACCGCCTCCCAGACCTGCGCCTCCTCCAGAGGGCCGCGGGCCCACGAGGTGGCCACGGGCAGCCGGCCCTCGGGAAGCTCGTCGAGCACGGACACGTCCAGATCGCCGTACACGGTCATGGCGGCGGTGCGGGGGATGGGCGTCGCCGTCATCACGAGCAGGTCGGGCAGCACCGACCCGGGCCCGCGGTCGCGCAGAACGGCGCGCTGCTCGACCCCGAAGCGGTGCTGCTCGTCTATCACCACCACGCCCAGGTTCTGGTACTCCAGACCCTCGGAGATCAGAGCGTGGGTGCCGACCACGATGTCGACGTCGCCGGCCGCGAGCCCCGCGTGCGTCCGGCGCCGGTCGGCTGCGCCGCGGCTCCCCGACAACAACTCGACCTTCAGCGGCCGCTCCCCTCCGAGCCTCGCGGGATCGGGCACCGTCAGGTCGCCGAGGAGCGAGAGCATCGTCGCGAAGTGCTGCTCAGCGAGCACCTCGGTGGGGGCCATCAGCGCGCCCTGGAAGCGGCCCTGCACCGCGGTCAGCAGCGCGCACAGGGCCACGACGGTCTTGCCCGCGCCCACGTCGCCCTGCATGAGCCGGTGCATGGGGTACGGCTGGGCCAGGTCTCCGACGACCTCGCCGATCACCCGCTGCTGGGCGGCGGTCAGCTGGAACGGCAGGCGTGCAAGGAACCGATCGACCAACTCGCCGCCGGTGGCATGGGACAGGCCGGCCGTATGGCGCTCCAGCCAGCGCTTGCGCCTGACCAGCTCGAGCTGCACGCGCAGCAACTCGTCGAACTTGAGACGACGCCGCGCCTCGTACGACTCTGCCATGGTGTCAGGCCGGTGGATCCCTTCCAGCGCGGTGTGTCGGCCCACGAAGTCGAACCTCCGGAGCATGCTGGAAGGCACGGGGTCGAGTATCCCGCGAGGTTGGCATCGGTTGAGGGCCTGCTCGACGAACTTGGCGATGTCCCACGTGCTGAGGTTGGCCTTCTCGGACTGCGGGTACACGGGAAAGAAGCGCCCGGTGCGGTCCCCGACCAGATCGACCACCGGATTCGTCATCTGCAGGGCGCCCCGGTACGGCTTCGGCCGGCCGTGGACGACCACTTGGCGACCGGCGCGCAGGCTCTGCTCCTGCCAGGGCTGGTTGAAGAACGTCAGCTTGAGGCGACCGGTGTCGTCGGAGATGACCACCTCGACGAGCGTCCGGCGCGGCTTGATCCGCCTCGACGAGCTCCGCTGCACCCAGCCTTCCACGAAGACGTCCTCGCCTTCGGCAAGTTCTGCGATGCGGGCCTGCTTGGTGCGGTCGATGTAGCGACGGGGATAGTGCTGCAGAAGGTCCAGCACCGAGTCGATCTCCATCTTGGTGAGCGAGGCGGCCCGCTGGCGGCCGACGTCGCGGAGCCGGGTGACACCGATGGCGTCGAGGTCCCGGAGGCTGAGGGGAGGATCGCCGGCCGGCATCGGCGCGCTGGTCGAGGCCCGTTCGGGCCTACTCCAAGCCGAAGTAGTAGGGGTACAGGGGCTGGCCGCCCTCCGTCACCTCGACCTCCACGTCGGGGTGGTTCTCGCTCACATGGCTGATGATCGCCTCGGTGGTGGCCTCGTCGGCGTCGGCACCGATGAGCACCGTGAGGAGTTCGTGGTCGTCGATGATGGCGCTCAGCAGCTTGGTCGCGGCCGCCACCGGGTCGGACTCCACTGCTGTTATGCCGTCGGGGCCTATGCCGAGCCAGTCGCCCGTCTTGATGGGGCCCGCTGAGCTGGTGGCGTCCCGCACCGCCTGGGTGACCTCGGCCGCAGTCACCGCTCCGGCCGCCTCGGACATCTCGCCGGCGTTGTGAGCCGCGGTGGCTTCAGCCGAGAAGGCCATCAGGCTGGAGATGCCCTCCACGACGCTGCGGGTGGGAACCACGCCGACCGTGCGCTGGGTCTCGCCGTCGACCTGCTCGGCCACCGGGATGATGTTCTTGTTGTTGGGCAGCACCACCACGTGCCCGCTGGGAAGCGAGTCGACAGCCGCGAGCAGCTCGGCGGTGGAAGGGTTCATCGACTGGCCCCCGGCGACGACGCGGCTCACTCCCATCGAGGTCAGGATGGCCTCCACTCCCTCACCGGCGCCCACGGCCACGACCGAGCAGCGGTCGGCTTCCGTTATCTCCACCGGCGCGGGCGGCGATCCGCCGGCGCCGCCGGCCGCCGCGGGCTCCATGAACGACTCGGAGTGCTCGGCGGCCTGGTCGAGCAGGTCGGTGATCTGGATGCGGTGCGGCCGCCCGACCGCAATCCCGGCCTCGATGGCGGCACCGATGTCGTCGGTGTGGATGTGGCAGTTCCAGATGCCGTCGCCGCCCACTACCACGATGGAGTCGCCGACCTCGGTCCACGCCTGCTTGAAGCCGTCCACCGAGGAGTCCGGCGCGTCGAGGAGGAACATCACCTCGTAGCGGAGATCGGCTATGGAGGACTCCTCGACGGGGTGGGCCGCGCTGGCCGCCGCGGCCGGTGCGGGCCCGGCCGCGACCTCGGGCGGCACCGGCAGGGGCCTGCCGTCGAGCTCGGCCAGGCAGGCGTCGAGCAGCAGCAGCAGCCCGGCGCCGCCCGCGTCGACCACGCCGGCCTCCGCGAGCACGGCCAGCATGTCCGGGGTGCGCTCCAGTGCGTCGTATCCCTGGGCGCGAGCCGCGTCGAGCACCTCCACTAGGCCCTGTCCAGCCTCGGCCGCGGCTCGGGCGGACTCCGACGCCTCCCGGATGACGGTGAGGATCGTGCCCTCCACCGGCCTCGCCACCGCGGTGTAGGCGCCCTCGCTGGCGGCGGTGAGCGCTCGGGCCACGACCGGTGCGTCAGGGTCCTGCCCGGCGGAGGCCGCCTCCCGCAGCACGCCGGCGAATCCCCTCAGGATCTGGGCCAGGATGACACCGGAGTTGCCCCGGGCCCCCATGAGCGCCCCGTGGGCCACCGCGGCGCACAGCGGCTCCATGTGGTCGTCGACGCCGTCGAGCCCGTCGGTCACGGACCGGACCGTGAGGGTCATGTTGGTGCCGGTGTCGCCGTCGGGAACCGGGTACACGTTCAGGTTGTCGATCACTTCGCGATGCTCCGACAAGGCGTCGTGAAAGCCGACAATGACGCGGCGCAGCACGGCCGCGTGGAGGGTTAGCGGTGCCATGGCGCCGATGATACTCACCCGCGCCAAGGCGGCCGGACGCCTGCGATACCCTTGGACGCCGTGCAAGGCGTCATCAAGAGCTACGACCCGCTGACCGGCGACGGCGTGCTGGTCAACGAAGCCGACCTCGCCGATGTCGATCTCGCCGACGACGCGCTGGAGGGCTCGGTCTTCCGGATGCTGCGCCAGGGCCAGCGAGTGCAGTTCGATCTCGACGGCGACGGCAGGGCCACCCGGCTGCGCCTGGGCTCGGAGGTCGACATGGGGACGCCGAAGCTCTGACTCGGCCCCGAGCGTGCCGCCATGCGGTTACATGGCGGCCGCGATCCCCATCTGGGCGTATCCCTGGTCGGTGTAGCGGGCCCGGAACAGGTCGCGGAGCCGGCGGGCGGCTGCGTCGTAGGCGTCGGGGGTCTCCCAGGTGCTGCGCGGATCCAGGATCCGGTCGTCCACGCCCTCGCACGACACCGGCATGGTGAGCCCCAGGATCGGATGGGTGCGGGTGGCGACCCCGTCGAACTCCCCGGAGAGGGCGGCGTCGAGCAGGCGGCGGGTGACCGGCAGCGACATCCGCTTGCCGGAGCCGTAGGCGCCGCCCGACCAGCCGGTGTTCAACAGCACGCATCGGACCCGGTGCTCGTGCATGCGCTGTTTGAGCAGCCGGGCGTAGACGTCGGGCTTGCGGGCCATGAACGGCGCGCCGAAACACGGCGAGAAGGTGGCCACCGGTTCGGTGACGTCCACCTCGGTGCCGGCCAGCTTGGCCGTGAACCCCATGACGAAGTGGTACATCACCTCGTCGGGGTCCAGGATCGCCACCGGCGGCAGCACCCCGAAGGCGTCGGCGGTGAGCAGCACGATGGTCGTCGGGTGCGGCCCCCGATGACCGGGCGCCACATGGGGGTTGCACTCCAGCGGGTAGGCGAAGCGGGTGTTCTCAGTGATGGACCGGTCCCGCAGGTCCAACTCCTGGGGATGGGTGTCGGCCAGGCTGCGGCCGCTCAGGGCCGGGACATTCTCAATGAGCGTCCCCTTCATCGACAGCGCCGCGGCTATGACCGGCTCGGCCTGCTTGTCGAGGTCGATGAGCTTGGCGTAGCAGCCGGCCTCGAGGTTGGCGATCCCGGCGTCGGTCCAGATGTGCTCGTCGTCGCCGATCAGGTCGCGGTCGGGGTCGGCCGAGAGGGTGGTCTTGCCCGTGCCCGACAGCCCGAACAGGATGGCGCTGCCGCCTTCGGAGCCGACATTGGCCGAGCAGTGCATCGAGAGCTGGCCCTTGCCGGGCTCAACGAAGTTCATGATGGTGAACATGGTCTTCTTGTTGACGCCGCTGTAGTCGGCCCGGCCCAGCACCAACCCCAGGCGACGCTCCATGTCGATGATCACGGCGCGCTCCGAGAGCGTTCCGTCGCGTTCGGGGCTGCAGCGGAATGACGGCACGTTGAGCAGCGTCCATCCGTGCTCGCGGTGCTTCTCGGCACCGTTGAGGCGGGCCGGCAGCATGATGTTGCAGAAGTAGGCGTGGGTGGCGTACTCGCCCACGAACCGGCACGGCTCGGCGAAGTCGGGGTCGGCGCCGCAGTACACGTCGGTCACGTAGAGCCGGGCCCGCCGCTCGTTCAGGTGGGCCACGACCCGGTCCACCAGCGGGTCGAACGCGGCCTCCTCGAACCGGGCGAAGCCGTCCTTCCACCACACGTCGTCGGTGATCGAGGGGCGGTCCACGCAGAACGTGTCGTGAACGGGACGGCCGGTGCACGACGGGTCGGAGTAGAAGACCAGCGGCCCGTCAGCACCGAGGGAGGTTGCGTGGGCCTTGGGCTCGTCGTCGGGGCCTCCGGGGCGCACCCGGCCCCGGTCCCCGTTGACCGCGGCCTCGAACAGCTCGTCCTGGGACAGGCCGTAGCAGATATCGACATCGGCCAGTCCTAGGTCCGAGGAGAGCTCGGCGGACACATCCACAAATGGCGGCACGTCGATAGCTGACACCAGATCGACAGCCGATGCCGAATCGACTCCTGGGGATATCGCGATGATGGTCATCCTGGGTCGACTCCCTTGTCGTGACAGCCCGGCGCGACGGCTCGATCACCTGCACGACTCGCCTCGTTGGGTTGTAGCCGACCGGAGCCGTCCGGCCGCGGATGGGTATTCGGGGCTTCTGGGGAGCCGCCGCGGCGCCGGGGTTCAGCCGACCGAGTCGAGGATCACGGCGCGGATGCCGAGACCCATGAGGAAGAGCCCGGTGCAGCCGTACAGCAGGAAGACGCGGTCGCGGAGCTGCTGCCGGTAGCTGTAGGCGATGCCGACCGCGACCAGCGCGGAGAACCCGTAGAGGGCGTGCAGGTCACCGGCGTCGCGGCCCTCGCGGGCCATGAGCCACGATCCGAGCCCGGCCTGCACGAAGACGGTCGCCTGCGCCATCGCGATGGACGTCCACAGGAGACGGCCCCGCAGCCATCGGCGCCAGTGCGCGCCCAGCGCCCACAGCCCGGTCAGCGCGTTGGAGGCGATGACGACCCAGGAGAACCAGTCGTGGACTCCGCCCACCGCGGAGGACGGCTCCACAACGCTCACGATCCGGCCGCAGGGTCCGGCCGCGGCTCCAGCGCCGCGAACAGGTCCGTGGCCGGGGGATCGGCGGCAGCATGGCCGCGCCGGATGAACCACTCCGTCCCGAAGGCCATCTCGAAGGCCACGTCCGGCAGGGCCACCATGAACGAGTCGGCCGTCGCCATTCAGGCCACTGCCCCGGAGGCCCGCAACGAGGCGATGGCGCCGACCGCGAGACCGAGCTCGGCCAGGATCTCGTCGGTGTGCTGGCCCGCGTGGGGCGGCGGGCAGCCGATCGCGCCGGGGGTGCGGCTGTAGCGGGGAGCCGGGCCGGGCTGGACCACTCCGGCCACTTCGGCGAAGGTGCCCCGGTCACGGTTGTGGGCGTGCCCGGGCGCCTCGGCCAGCGACAGCACGGGAGCGAAGCAGGTGTCGGTCCCCTCCAGCAGTTCGCACCACTCGTCACGGGTGCGCTGGACTACCACCGCGGCGAGCTGCTCCTTCATCTCGGGCCAGCGTGAGCGATCCATCTGCTGGTCCCACTCGTCACCGTGAAGCCCGAGGCGCTCCCTCAGCTCGGCATAGAACTGGGGCTCGATCGGTCCCAGCGAGATGTACTTGCCGTCGGCGGTCTCGTACACGTTGTAGAAATGGGCGCCGGTGTCGAGCATGTTGGTGCCGCGCTCGTCGGACCAGAATCCCGAGCCGACCATCCCGAAGAAGGCCGTCATCAACGAGGCGGCCCCGTCGACCATGGCCGCGTCCACCACCTGACCTTGGCCCGAGTCGCGAGCCTCCAGCAGGGCGCACACCATCCCGAAGGCCAGGTACATGCCGCCGCCGCCGAAGTCGCCGACCAGGTTGAGGGGCGGTACCGGGGCCTCACCTTGCCGGCCGATGCCGTGCAGCGCGCCGGCCAGCGCGATGTAGTTGAGGTCGTGGCCTGCGGCCGAGGCGTAGGGACCGTCCTGGCCCCATCCGGTCATCCGGCCGTAGACCAGGCGCGGGTTGCGGTCCAGGCAGTCCTCGGGCCCGATCCCGAGCCGCTCGGCGACTCCGGGCCGGAACCCCTCCAGCAGAGCGTCGGCTCCCTCGACCAGCGACATCACGACCTCGACGCCCTCGGGTGACTTGAGGTCGATGCCGACCGAGCGCCGGCCCCGGTTCAGGAGGTCGCGCGGGGGATGGTCGGGGTCGCCGCCGCGCACCGCGGAGGCCCGGTCGACCCGGACGACGTCAGCGCCCATGTCGGCCAGCATCATGGCGCAGAACGGACCCGGCCCGATGCCCGCGATCTCGACGACCCGTACTCCTGTCAGCGGTCCCATCGCATCCCCTTTGGTTCGGCGAGACAGTGTACGGGCGGGCCTGCGGGCGTCCGGGGGCCGCCGGGTGGGGGCGCTCACCACGCGATGCGGGCCGCCAACGCGGTCACTGCGCTGATGATCGGGGCCCACACCTGGGGCGGGAGCTCGTGGCCCATGCCCTCGATCTCCAGGTACTGCGCGCCCGGGATCAGCTCCGCGGTCCGGCGGCCGGCGTCGGGGCCGATCAGCGTGTCGATGCTGCCGTGCACCACCAGCGCGGGCACGTCGAGCGCGCCCAGCGCCTCGGCGCGGCTGCCGCTGCGAGCGGCGGCCTTGAACTGGCGCTGCGACGCCCCCGGATGCCAGGCCCGGCGGTAGCTGCGCTCGAGGTGCTCCCGCTCGGCCTGTTCGTTGCGCCACTCCGGGTTGGACCAGATGCGGTATCCGGCCAGGTCGGCCTCTATCTGGTCCTCGATGGTGGCCGCCGGCGGCGCCGTGAGCGCGGCGAGGGCCTCGGGGGTGGGGTCGCCCACGCCGGGCTCGCCAGTGTGCGACGAGATCGACACCAGGCCGGCCACCCGGTCCGCGAAGGCGGCAGCTGCAACTTGAGCGACCATGCCGCCCAGCGAGTAGCCGCAGACGACGGCTCGCTCGCAGCCGGACGCGTCCAACACCGCCATGGCGTCGCCGGCCATGTCCCCGAGGGTGTAGCGGGCCCCGTCGGGCAGCACGGTGGACAGCCCCGAGTCGCGGTGGTCCATGCGCACCACGAAGAAGCCTCGATCGACGAAGCCGGCGCACAGCTCGTCGGGCCACACCAGCATGCTCGAGCCGAGTCCGTGGAGCAGGATGAGGGGCGGATCGAAGCCGCTTCCGAGGGTCTCGTAGACGATCTCGATCTGGCCGTTGCGAGCCGTTGCCATGGGTCGAATGTCTAGACGACGGCGGCGCGGTCGGTGAAGGCGACCGGGAGTGTCCGCAGGTCCGACAGCCGGCTGGTGCAGGTCCTGGTGGGCTCGCCGGTGGCTTCGATGTCATGCCAGCGGTCGAGGACAGCGTTGAGCATCACCTCGATCTCCAGCCGGGCCAGCTTGGCGCCCAAGCAGATGTGGGGCCCGTGCCCGAACCCGACATGGGCGTTGGGACTGCGGTCGATGCGGAACTCGAACGGCCGGTCGAACACGGCGTCGTCGCGGTTGGCAACTCGCTCACCTTGTGGTCGAAGGACTACGTCCGCGGCCGGCTTCTCGCTGCCATCGCGGCGCACTCCCGGATGCGCCTCAACTCGGTCTGCTCTTCGCTCTCGGGCATGTCGGGGCACTCCACAGGAGAGGCGAGCACGATGTTGACCGCCTCGGTGAAGGCAATCCCGACAGTGGGGTCGTCACCGGGAACCACGCGAGTCACGGTGACGCCGGGCACCGACTGGACGTCCTCGATGGCCGATCGGACCGCCTCGCAGAAGGAGCCGGCCTCGCGGTCGAAATCGAGATGATCCACTCCCAGGAAGCGGCCTATCCCGGCGTCGTCGCACCCAGCCTCATAGAGGGCGTCGATGACTTCGTCGTCGAGCACGTCCCGCCCACTGGTCTCGAGGATGAAGTTGTAGGTTGCTCTAGGCATCTCTGTCCTCCTGTCGTCTTGACGGTGCCAGCCTTTCCCCGCACCGGCGCAAGGCTCGTCGAAGCTCCTCGGCATGGTCGCCCTCGTTGCGCGGCGTGCCGTAGATGACTCGGGCGCAGCGAGACAGCCCGCCCGAGCCGTCGGGATGCTGGTGCGGGCATGTCGCGGTCCCCCATCGGTGGCTGTGACCGCCGGCGGCTACCCTGATCGTCCAGCCCGCCGCCCTCAGTTCCTTGATCGCCTTGCGGACCTCCTTCTTGGGATGGACGCCCCTCACCATGAGCCCGCTCCTTCCGCAGCGCTGCGCAAAGGAGCCGGCCACCACTGACGAGGCTCGAGGCAGGGGAATGACCCTGCTAGGGCGAGAAGTCATCTCAAGTGTCATAATATCACTACAATCAGGCACTGCGGCCGACCCGCAGCGTGGCGCTCAGGGGCCGGTTGCCACTGGGGTGGACAGACCGGGTGCTGTTGCTCCCTGCTGGCGACCCCGGGGGGCGATAGCGTCGGCCGGTGGCCTGCGACGCGGATCGAACCTGTGACGGCTGAGGCCTCGCCGCAGACCTACAACCGCGCCGCGGTCCAGCGCCGCACGATTGCAGTGTCAATGATCTCGGTGATCCCCACCACCGCGGCCATGGGAGCGTCGTTCGCGGGCTCGGCCCTGCTCGCCGAGGAGATCACCGGCAGTGAGACACTGGCGACGCTGGCCGCGGGATCGATGTCGATCGGCAGCATGGCCGCCGCCGTTCCCCTGGCCCGTCGCATGGCCCGCCTGGGCCGCAGGCGAGGCCTGGCCGCGGGATGGTCGCTCGGCGCGGCGGGGGCGATGACCGCGGTGCTGGCCGCCGTGCTCAACCTGTACCCGCTGGTGGTGCTGGGAATCATCGGGGTGGGCGTGGGGCAGTCCACCAACCTGGCTGCCCGCTACGCGGTGGCCGATCTCGCTCCCGAGAACCGTCTGGCACGCTCCATCGGGTTCCTGGTGTGGGCCTCCACCTTCGGCGCGGCCGCCGGACCGACGATCGCCCTCGGGCCCTTCGCGGACCTGGCACAGTTCATCGGCCTTCCCGAGCTGGCCGGGCCCTATGTGCTGGGTTCGGTGATGTTCCTGGCCGGATCGGCCATCACGCACACCTGGCTGCGCCCCGACCCGCTCGAAGTGCTCGGCACCATCGGGTCCGACGCTCCCCGCCCGGCGTCGCCGGCCACCGTGATCCGGCGGATCGCGGCCCTGCCCGCGGCCCGGCTCGCCCTGCTGGCCATGCTGGTCGGGCAGATGGTGATGGTGGCTGTCATGACGGCCACGCCGCTGCACATGAACGGCGGGAATCAGGACCTCTCGGTGATCGGCCAGGTCATCTCGCTCCACATCATCGGGATGTACGCCTTCTCGCCGATCGTGGGGTGGCTCGTCGACCGGTTGGGGACGCACACCGTCATCACCCTCGGCGGGATGATCCTGTTCGTGGGCGCGGAGTTGGCCGGGAACACCGACCCCGCGCGCAGTGCCGGGCTGTTCAGCGGCCTGACGCTGATCGGGCTGGGCTGGAGCTTCGGGCTGATCGCGGGCAGCGCGCTGCTCACCAACTCGTTCCCGGTGCACCAGAGGGTGGAGGTCCAGGGCGGGGCGGACTTCGTGATGATCACGGGAGGCGCGGTGGGCGGGATGTCGTCGGGGGCGCTGGTCGAGCTGCTCGGCTTCCAGTCGCTCAGCCACTACGCCGGCATCGCCGCGCTGCTGCTGGTGGCCGCAGCCGCGGCGGCCTGGATCACAGCCCGCCTGGCCCGACCCCGGCAGCTGGCCTAGAGGCCGAGCGGGTAGGCGAGCGCACCGGCCCATACGGGCGAGGCCGTGGCCCGAGCGGCCCGTGAGCGCAGCGAACAGGAGCGGGACACACCCCGTCGCGACGCGACGGCTTGTACCTGACCGCGCACGTTGTCGGGCCGCCTAGCCCGCGTCGAGGCCGGCGATCTTGGCCGGGTCTACCGTGTAGGTGAGCCGGTCCCCGACCGCGGCCGGGTGAGGGTCTCGCACCAGCAACTCGAAGTCGCCGGGGTCGGTGCGCAGGGTCAACTCGAAGCGGTCGCCTCTGAAGCGGACATCGGACACCGTCCCAGCGACGACGGGACCGGCCTCCGGAATGGGATCGTCCACGCGGCCGAAGGCGTCGGCGCGCAGCACGACCGGGCCCGCCGGAGACGGAAGGCGGCCCCAGGGCACGGCTCCGTCCTCGGCGACGGCAACCACGTTGGCGTGACCCAGGAACCGGGCCACCCCGGCGCGGCGGGGGGCGTGCCAGATCTCCGCCGGGCCTCCGATCCTGGCTATCCGGCCGGACTGCATGACGGCCACCCGATCGGCCACCGCGAAGGCCTCGTCGTGGTCGTGGGTGACGTGCAGCACGGTGACGCCTATGCGCCGCAGGAGGGACCGGAGCTCCTCGGTCAGCTCGTCGCGGCGGGGACGGTCGAGCGAGCCGAGAGGCTCGTCGAGCATCAGCAGGCGGGGCTCGGGCGCCAGCGAGCGGGCCAACGCGACCCGCTGGGCCTCGCCGCCCGACAGCGTGGCGATCGGGCGCTCCTCGAAACCGGCCAGCCCCACCATGGCGAGCACTTCCCGGACCCGCTGCCGCCGGATGGGGGCGTCCATCTTCTGCATCCGCAGGCCGAAGGCGACGTTGGCGGCCACGTCGCGATGGGAGAACAGCGCGTGCTCCTGGAACATCAGCCCGAAGTCGCGCCGATGCACGGGCAGGCCCACCAAGTCCTCGCCGTCCCAGCAGACCTGGCCCGCGTCCAGGGGTTGCAGGCCGGCCACGGCCCGCAGCAGGGTGCTCTTGCCGCAGCCGCTCGGTCCAAGGATGGCCACCACCTCGCCGGTAGCGACCTGCAGATCTATGCCGTCCAGGGCTGTCATCCTCCCGAAGGTGACCGTGGCACCGCTGACCGTCAGCACTTGGAGCCCCCTCGGCGAACTGGCAGCAAGATACGCCCCATAGCGGGCAAGACGCTGCCAGTTCCGTCGGCTAGCGGGTGAGGCAGTCCCAGCATCTAGAAGACTCCCCTGCGGGTGTCGCCCCAAAGGTCCATGACGAAGACTGCCACAGCGGTGAGAGCCATGAGAGCCACCGCCAGCGCCATGGCCTGGCCGCGCAGAGCCTCTCCCGGTGTGCCCAGCAACCGGAACAGGGCCAGCGGGGCGGTGAGCGTCTCGGGCCGGCGGGGGACGAACGATGTGGCCCCGAACTCCCCCAGCGACACCGCGAAGGCGAAACCGGCCCCGACCGCCACGCCGCGCGCCGCCACCCGCAGGTCGATCTCGCGGCGGACCCGGCCGGGAGACGCGCCGAGCACGGCGGCGGCCTCCCGGGTGCGGGGGTTCACCGTCCGGAGCATCGGCACCAGGGTGCGCACCACGAACGGGATCCCCACCACCGCGTGGGCGATGGGCACGACCAGCACCGACGTGCGGATGTCGATCGGCGGGCGGTTGAGCACCAGCAGGAATCCCAGCCCGACCGTGACCGCGGACGTGCCCAACGGAAGGGTCAGGCCGATGTCGAAGACCCGCCCGATGTGGCGGCTGCCGCCGCGGCCGGCGCGCATCACCACCAGCGTGGCCGCGCCGCCCACCGCCAGGGCCAGGGCCGCGGCCGGCGCCGCGAACATGAGCGAGTTCCCCAGCGCCGCCAACGCGGTGCCGGGCAGCAGGTCGACCCGCTCGGCCATGGCCGTGTAGTTGCGCAGCGTGTAGCCGCCGCCGCGGCCGGCGGCCAGGGAGCGCTCCGCCAGCGCCGCGACCGGCAGCCCCAGGATCACCGCCATGACGGCCAGGTTGGCGACCAGTCCCGGCCCCCGGCGCCGGGGCGCGGCGGCGGGTGACGAGACCGGCTCCGCGACGGCCCGGCGCCGCTCGAGCGCGTTCGACACGACCACCAGCGCCACTACCGCCGCCAACTGCACCACCGCCAGCGCGGCCGCGGTGGCCAGGTCGAGCCGGACCACGGCGTACCGGTAGATCTCGGTCTCGATGGTCGCCCGGGCAGGGCCGCCCAGCACCAGCACCACGCCGAACGAGGTGAACGAGAACAGGAACACGATGGCCGAGGCGGCCGCGATCGACGGCGCTAGCCGGGGCAGGACCACCCGGCGGAAGACTTCGAGCCGCGACGCCCCGAGCACCCTGGCCTGATCCTCCACCCTGGCGTCGAGGGCGGACCAGTGGGCGCCCACCGTTCGCAGCACCACCGCGTAGTTGAAGAAGACGTGGGCCATCAGGATGGCCCACACCGTGTGGCGCAGGTTCACGGCACCGCCGCCGGCGAGGCCGAACCGGTCGAAAAGCCCCTCGAAGGCGGCCGCCACCACCACGGTGGGCAGCACGAACGGCACGGTCGCCAGCGCCCGCAGCAGCCTCTGGCCCCGGAAGCGCAGTCTGGCCATGGCCCCCGCGGCCGGCAGGGCGACGGCCACCGTCAGCGCGGTGGAGACCGCCGCCTGCCAGAGGGTGAACCAGATCACCGAACGGCTCGACGCGGAACCGAGCACGTCGCCCAGCACCGCGGCCGTGCCGGTACCGCCGAGGCCCCGGACGATCACGCCCGCGATGGGCCAGGCGAAGAACAGCGCCATGAAGGCGCCGACCGCGGCGGCGGGCAGCGCCAGGGCCAGAGCGCGCGCCGGGCGCCTCATGCCCGCAACGAACCGGTCAGCGGAGATCAGGCCTCGGCCGCCCCGCCCGCTGCGCCGCCCACGCGTCCGGACGCGAACTGGCAGCGTTTTGCACGCATACCGGGCAGAACACTGCCAGTTCCATGTGGACGGTGATGGGAGTCACCGCAGGACGATCTCCACCCACCGGTCGGTCCAGGCGTTGCGCTGGGCCTCGACCTCGGCCGGGTCGAGGATGAACGGGTCCTCGGCGATCTGGGCGTGGGCCACGAACTCAGGCGGGAGGGTGGCCGATTCGATCACGGGGAACACGAACATGTTGAGCGGGACGTCGTTCTGGAACGTCTCGGTGAGCATGAAGTCGATCAGGGCCCGGGCTCCCGCCGGGTTGCCGGCGCCCGCGAGCACGCCCGCGAACTCGATCTGGCGGTAGCAGCTGGCCGTGACCACGCCGGTGGGCGGCTCGTCGACGGGCGGGTCCGCGAAGATCACCTCAGCGGGCGGGCTGGACGCGTACGACACGACGATCGGGCGGTCCCCGCCTCCCGCGATGAACTCTCCGTAGTAGGCGTCCTCCCAGCCGGCGGTGACGGCCACGCCGTTGTCCCGCAGGGCGGCCCAGTAGTCCTCCCAGCCGTCGCCGTAGCGGGCGATGGTGGCCAGCAGGAAGGCCAGACCGGGGGACGAGGTCTCCGGGCTCTGCACCGCGAGCATTCCGGCGTATGCCGGATCGACCAGGTCGTCGAGCGACGACGGCGGGGGCG
>JAPOQG010000212.1 GCA_026710865.1 Acidimicrobiaceae bacterium | reverse complement strand
GACGAGCCCTGCGGTGGTGGTGCATCCGTCGTCGCAGCTCAAGTCCATCACCGCGAAGCCGATCAGGCCGCCGCAGACGCCGGCCACGATGACGGCCGAGAACGCCAGCACCCGGGCCGTCAGCGAGGGTGAGGAGTCCGGAGGTACGGCTTGGGGTTGGTCCAGCACCACCTAGAGCGTACCCAACGACCTGCCGCACCTGCCGTGCGGCCGCAGCGCGCCGCTCCGGCCACGGCCGCGAGGACCCGACCCCGTCGGCTGCGAGGAGGCGGATTCCTCAGTTCGCGCTGCGCTCGTGTGTGCACAGATCAGCAGCTTCTCAGCCACGTCGATATACGTTCCCCACAGCTCGTCATCGATGGCGCCCCGGTCCTGCTCATCCTGCGTCGGATGAACCCGCCCCGTGAAGAACCGCAGCAGCGCAGTGTTGTCTTCCCACCGACCATCACCGGAATCGGGGTTCCACAACTGACGATCGAGGTTCGTGAACCTCGCTGCGAAGGTCTGATCGTTTGCCTGCCCGATGTAGAGCTCCGATCGTTTGCCTGCCCGATGTAGAGCATCGTCGGTAGCGTCGGGTTGTGGTCGACATGGCGGTGCGGCGGCTTGTCGTCGTGGTTGCGGTTGCGTTCGCGGTGTTCGCTAGCTGTTTGGCGGTGGCCGCGCCCGTGGCCGCACAATCCAGCGGCTTCGATGACGTCTCTGATGACGCGTACTACTCGCTATCGGTAACGACGTTGGCTGGTCGCGGCGTCTTTGGCGGCACCCTGTGCGACGATGGCTTCTGCCCCGGCGAGCCGATAGATCGCAAGACCATGGCGGTGTGGACCGTGCGGGTATTGGACGGCCGAGACCCGCCGGCCGTCACCGAGGCGAGATTCGATGACGTGGACGCGACCAGCCTCTACGCGCCCTTCGTCGAACGCATGGCTGAACTCGGCGTCACCGCAGGATGCGGCGACGGCTCAGGGTTCTGCCCTGACCGCAGTGTGACCCGCGCACAGATGGCGGTGTTCTTGTCACGCGCCTACAGCCTCCCAGAGGGTCCAGACCCGATGTTCTCTGACGTTGCCGACGCCTGGTACGCCAACGATGTCGCCAAGCTCGCCGCGTCTGGTATCACTTCGGGATGCGGTGACGGCACTAGATTCTGCCCCGGCCGGGACACAACCCGAGCCCAGATGGCCACCTTCCTATTCAGGGCCGACACAGCGGCAAACCTGACGACAACGCCTGCGGGGATCAACTTCGCTTTAGATGGCGGTGGCGTCATCGCCGCGGGGGCTTCCATTCCTGCGGGCTGAGAGTTGATCGGACCATAGCCTGCTGGGGGGCCAACGTTTCGTGTGGACGCGCCGGAGGGGTCATCGACTGTCGCCAAGCGAACGGCAATGGCCAGTCAGACGCTCCCGCGGGCGAGTTCGTTGCCGTGTCTGCGGGATACTTGCACTCTTGTGGGCTGAGGACTGACGCCACGCTGAGATGTTGGGGATGGAACGCGAAGGGCCAATCGGATGTCCCCGCGGGCAGGTTCGCAGCCGTCAGCACCAGCGGCGACCATACATG